>JAICLG010000062.1 GCA_025927515.1 Hyphomicrobium sp. | reverse complement strand
GTCATCGTCGAGGACGCGGATCGTTTGCCATCGATGCTGCGCGCGGCTGAGCGGCTTTCGGAGCCTGGCAATGCGGTTCATGTCGTTCTCGGAGCGGAGACGGCGGCCGAGTACGCAGAACTCGAAGAACAGACGCGATTGCTGACGGCCGACGCGCCTGCGGTCACATTCGCGTCGGTCGGACCGACGTACGGTGTGCCCGGCGCGTTGACGGATGCCGTGGCGCGCATGAAGCCGAGCTTCGTCGTTGCGCGCTTTGGCGGCGCGGCGCTTGCGGATGGGCGGGAATTGTCACGGGCATCGGCGGCCACGCGCGCGCCGATTCTCCTCGTCAGATAACGGCGCTCGCGGCGCGGCGACTACTCCGGCGCGAAGATGATGCTAGGGTCAGGCACGCCGATTGCGGATAAATCGCGCCCTTCATAATCGACGCCGAGAAGCACGTGGCGGATCGTTTCGAGCCGCGCACGGCGCTGATCGTTGGCTCTCACGATTGTCCACGGGGCGATAACGGTGTGGGTGAAGCGGAACATCTCGACTTCGGCAACCGTGTAGTCGTCGTATTTCGTCAGTGACGCGATATCGATGTCAGACAGCTTCCATTGCTTCAGCGGGTCATGGCGGCGTTCGTAAAAGCGCTGCAACTGCATTTCGCGGCCGATCGTCAGGTAGAATTTGAAAAGCTTGATGCCGTCGCGGACGAGAAGGCCTTCGAACTCGGGCGCTTCCCGCAGGAAGGTCGCGAGCTGGCGCTCGGTGCAGAAGCCCATAACGCGCTCGACGCCCGCACGATTGTACCAGGAACGATCGAAGAGCACGATTTCGCCTGCCGTCGGAAGATGGACGGCGTAGCGCTGAAAGTAGAGTTGTCCTCTCTCGGTCTCAGTGGGTTTGGTTAGAGCGACGGTGCGCGTGTTGCGCGGATTCATGTGCTGGTTGAAGGCTTTGATGCACGAGCCCTTACCTGAGCCGTCACGGCCTTCGTAAAGCGCGAGAAGCCGGCCGCCGGTCTTGAGATTGTGCTTCTGCAGTTTGACGAGTTCGATCTGCAGGATACGTAGTTGCTTTTCGTAGTCTTTGCGTTTCAGGCGGTCGTCGTAAGGATAGTCGCCGGAGCGCATGGCGCGCTCTTCGATCTCCTTCGGGAGTTTCGGTGCATCGAGCGAGAACCCGGCTGGAAGGCGTGGCGGGTGCTTGTCGCCGTTGGGCGGAACGCTGGTCAGCGGTTCTGTGGAGGTCGGCGCTTCGTCGGCAACCGGCAATGCGGTGTCGGCGGCTCTCTTATCGCTATTCGATTTGCCTTTGCTTTTTGGCACGGAGGTCTCCACGCGCTGCCCGTAGCTCGCTCAGGCTAGCACGGGACGGGCAAAGCTTCAGGCGGCCAATGGAAAATGGGAAAACGAGGTGTTTCGAGGGAGGTGGCGGCTGGCGCTGCAATGTTCGAGCGCGGGGCCCTGGATGGCCGGGTCGAGCCCGGCCATGACGGGGTTAGCAAAGGCTGGGCCTGCCAAACCAAGCGAGCCGTTGCTCAATGGTTTGCGTGAACCGCACCCTCACACCCTCGCGCTGGCGGTGGCGGAGGATCACGCTCCCTCTCCCGCTCCCGCTTGCGGGGAAGAGGGTCGGGGTGATGGGCAGCCTCATGATCGATGTATGCTGCGGCCCCTCACCCTAACCCTCTCCCCATTAAAGGAATGGGGAGAGGGAACACACACCGTCATCCCGACTCCGGATGACGGGTACACTGCAGATATAGAAAAGCCAGCAGTCGCCCCCGCAGACTGCTGGCTTTCCGTTTTCCGCTGGCTCTGCCCCCCGGCTTGCCTGCGGATGAATTCAAGTCAGATCTCAGGCCCTCTGCTTAGGATTGGCCGCGGCGAGAATGGCGTTGGCGGCAGCCGTCGTCGGGCTTTCGACTTCCGTACGGTCGCGGCGACGCGGCGCGATAGGCTGGAAGGCGCGGCGTGCGTGGACCTCGCAATACGGGAGGAGCGGCACCTTCGGGCGGCCGCAGAAATGAAATTCCGCCGTTTGCGGATCGCCGATCGGCCAGCGGCAGCTGCACTCGGTCAGCGTCTGGATCGTTTTGCGCTCTGCGAGCGGGATCTCGATCTCCTCTGCCGGCGGCACGTAGGCTTCGGAGTCCATGTAGAGTGCCCGTACGGCCGGATTTCCCGGCTGGGCAAAGCGTGGTTTCACCGGCCTCTTGGCGTTGGCCATGCGTGTCCGCGGCCGGTGCGTCTTCATGCGCGACGTTGTCGCCCGTCCCGAAAGGCCGAGGCGGTGGACCTTCCCTATGACCGCGTTGCGCGTCACACTCCCAAGGCGGCCCGCGATCTGGCTGGCGCTTAGTCCTTCTGACCAGAGCCTTTTCAACAAATCCACGCGCTCATCAGTCCAAGACATGCGTCGTATGCTCCCTCTCGAGCCGCTTTAGCGGCATGCACCCCCCGGGTGCCCGCAGAACTACGGTCGAACAGGGACCTACACGCGCGCAGCCAAAGACGACGGCACGCGGCGTAGGACGACGGTCCTGACCGGTTACAAACGCAGGAACATTAGGAAAACGCGAAACAGACACGCGAAAGACGCGAGCAGCACATACAAGGGCCGCCCAGAGCGTGGTTGGTGCCGATACACAGCCGAACGAGGGGCGCCAAGCGCCGCCACATGTCGTGGCCCAACAAGGGGAAATTACAACATGCTGAATCCCGCCTACAAGACAGAGGTTTAATCTCGGGGGTATTGACAGGAATACGTTGCGTGTCAGCAACAGAACGATTCGCGACCGGGGATATGTCCCAATTGTCTGTTCGAACCCGCTCCTTTCAACCCTTGGGTTGTAGCATTGGCCGTTCTGCCCCCGGTGGTGCGGTAATACGGGGCATTCGTTGACAGCCATGCGGCTGACGCGTATCAATGGTTGTGTTCGAGCCGCCGGAAGTGGGCGGCTTTTTGATTTTCCGCCTGGGGTTATCCACGCACATGGCTACTTCCCCTGCCGCGCTGGGGAAAACACCCGGCCGTCCATCTCCGTCCCAAACGGCCGACGATCCATCGACGGCGGTCATGGGAACCTACGGCCGCCAGAACATTGTGTTCGTGCGCGGCGAGGGGTGCTGGCTGATCGCCGAAAACGGTGACCGCTATCTCGATTTTGGCTCTGGCGTCGCCGTGAACGCGCTCGGACACGCGCATCCGGCGCTCGTCGCAGCGCTGAAGGCACAGGCCGATGCCCTTTGGCATACCTCGAACCTCTATCGCGTCGAGGGCCAGGAGAACGTCGCCGAAAAGCTGACGCGCCTGACTTTTGCCGACCGGGTGTTCTTCTGCAATTCGGGCGCAGAGGCGTGCGAAGGCGCGATCAAGGTGGCGCGGCGTTATCATTATGTGTCGGGCCGGCCGGAGCGGCAGCGGATCATCACGTTCCGTGGCGCTTTTCACGGGCGGACGCTGGCGACGCTCGCGGCGGCTGGAAATGAGAAATACCTCGAAGGCTTCGGACCGGAAGCTCCGGGTTTCGATCACGTCGATATCGGCGATCTCACGGCGGTCGAAGCGGCCATCGGTGCAGAGACGGCCGCTATTATGCTCGAGCCGATCCAAGGCGAGGGCGGCGTTCGCACGTTTTCGCCGGAAGAGCTTCGGGCCATTCGCGGGCTTTGCGACCAGCATGGCCTGCTCCTGATCCTCGATGAAGTTCAGACCGGCGTCGGTCGCACGGGCAGGCTTTTCGCGCACGAGTGGGCTGATATCGCGCCCGACGTCATGGCGATTGCCAAGGGGCTTGGCGGCGGGTTCCCGGTCGGCGCAATTCTGGCCACGGCCGAGGCCGCGAAGGGCATGACACCCGGTACGCACGGCTCGACGTTCGGCGGCAATCCGCTGGCGATGGCCGTGGCCTCGACGGTGCTCGACATCGTCTCGGAGCCGGAGTTCCTCGCGGCTGTGCGGGACAGTGCGCTGCGTCTCAAGCAAGCTTTGGCGAGCCTGAAAGATCAGCACGCCGACGTCGTCGAGGAGGTTCGCGGCGAAGGCCTTTTAATGGGTCTCAAGCTCAAGGACCATGTCGCGCCTTCCGAGGTCGTCAAGGCGGCGGCAGAGGAAAAGCTGCTGATCGTCGGGGCAGGCGACAACAGCGTCCGTGTTCTTCCTCCCTTGATTGCTTCCGACAAGGAAATCGCGGAGGCCGTACAAATTCTATCGCGGGCGCTTTCGCGCGTCGCACACGAGGTTCGTTGATGCTCGAAAAGGCCCCGACTTTGATGACCGCCAAACAGGCTCCGCGGCATTTCCTCGATATCGCCGATCTCGACGCCAAGACTCTGCGCAACATCATCGACAATGCGCATGCGATGAAGCGGGCGGGCAAGCGCGTGCCGCATGAGCTGCGTCCGAAAGGCGTCGAAGACGCCGTGCTCGTCCTGATTTTCGAAAAGCCGTCGACGCGGACGCGCGTTTCGTTCGACGTCGCCATGCGGCAGCTCGGTGGTGGCGCGTTGACGCTCAATCATACGGATTTGCAGCTCGGACGTGGTGAATCCGTTGCCGACACCGCGCGGGTCCTTTCGCGCTATGCCGACGGCATCATGATCCGCGCAAACGCCCACGCGACGCTGGCAGAGTTGGCTCAGCACGCGACGATCCCGGTCATCAACGGCCTGACGGAGAAAAGCCATCCCTGCCAGGTCATGGCGGATATCCAGACGTTCGAAGAGCATCTCGGGCCGATCACGGGCCGCACGGTCGCGTGGGTCGGCGACGGCAATAACGTCGCCGTCTCGTGGATGCACGCGGCGGTGCGGTTCGGTTTCACGCTGAAGCTCGCGTGTCCGAAAGAACTATATCCGGACCCAGAAGTGATCGAATGGGTCCGCCGCGAGAAGGGTAAGGTCGAAATCGGAACCGACCCGAAGGAAGCGGTAGCGGGTGCCGACTGCGTCGTTACCGACACCTGGGTTTCGATGGGCCAGTCCGATGCCGACAAGCGCAAGACGATGCTGGCGCCCTATGCCGTCGACGCCGAATTGATGAGCAAGGCCAACAAGAACGCCGTCTTCATGCATTGCCTGCCCGCGTACCGCGGGCATGAGGTGAGCGAAGACGTGCTCGAGGGGCCGCAATCGGTCATCTTCGACGAAGCCGAAAACCGCCTGCACGCTCAGAAAGCCATTCTCGCGTGGTGTCTCGGCGGCTGATGGCGAGAGCGCCGATCCATGGCGATTGAACCGCAAGTAGCTAATCTCACGGTGGCCGACGATTGTGTCGTCGTATTTCGCACGCAGCGATCGAATGTTCGCGGCCGACTGGTTCGGCTTGGCAAGACATTGGATGCCATTGTCACGCCGCACGCGATGCCCGACATTCCGAGCCGGCGTCTGTCCGAGGCATTGGCACTCGCCGCGCTCTGCGGCTCGGCCTTGCCGGACGCTGGCAATCTCAATCTGCAAACACGATCGGATGGAGCCGTGTCCATTCTGGTGGCTGACTATGCGGCGCCGGGACGGTTACGCGGATATGCGCGGTACGATCAGGGCAAGCTCGGCGAAACCGCGGAGCAAGGTGCCGGACTGAAGACGGTGGCCAGCAGCCTCGGCGATGGGCATCTTGCCATCACGCTTGATTCCGGTCCGGGCGAGGAGCGGTATCAGGGCGTACTTGCATTCGAGAACGCGCCGCTTGCGGCGACGGCCGCCGCGTATTTCGAACAGCGCGAAGCCATGCCGACGTTGATCCGTCTGGCGGTCGCCGATCAGTTCATCGGCTCTACGAGAGCGGCGCAGGATGAATCCCGCTGGCACCGGCGTGCCGGCGGGTTGATGATCCAAAGCTCGATGGCCCGGAGAGATGAGGACGACGACGCCAGTGAAGACTGGAACCGGGTCGAAATGCTGGCCGCGACTGTTGAGGACCACGAGCTTCTCGATCCGGGTTTGTCGGCCGAGCGCTTACTGCTCAGGCTTTTTCATGAAGAAGCGGTTGCCGTCGAGCGGGTGATCCCGCTTTCATCATTTTGCAGATGCGGGCGAGCGAAGGTCGAAAACGTGCTTTTGGCGTTTGGCGCGGGTGAGCTTTCCGACATGCTGGACGAAACCGGCCACATCGTCGTCACGTGCGAGTTCTGCACCGCACGCTATGCGTTCACGCTCGACGAGTTGAAGCAGGGCGGCGCCTAAGCCTCTCTGCGTCTGGCAGTTTACTTACAGACCGCCATTCGCGACTTGGCCCTGCTGGCCGCCCATTTCGCGCGGATCGCTGTTCTGAGTCTTCGTGCCGGATACGTCGTACTCTGTCTTGGAGCGAGCACTCGCGATCTGCGAGCCGTCGAGTTTGCAGCTTCCGGCCTTGTCCATCAGGACAAAGGCGGGATTGGGCTTATCAACGAACTCCGCACGGGAAACCTTACCGTCGCCGTTTGCGTCGTAATATTTCAGATCCGCCGTTTCGAAGAGGCGGTCAACCTTCACGAGGTTCGGCCATTCGTCGGCATCGAGCGAGTCGTCGTGATTTGCATCGGCGCCGTTGAAGAGATCCTCGGCGTAAGACTTCCATTCATTGCAGGTCACGACGTTGTCGCGGTTCGTATCCCAGCTTCCGGCCGCCTGCAGAAATGCGCGATCCACATCCGATAGCTGCTTGTGGCCAAACGGGTTGATCGACCCGATCGTAGGCATCTGCGCGGTGGAGCAGGCAGAGAGCGCCAGCCCTGCAATCATTGCGCAAATAACGGAGGATGCAGATTTGAGGCGCATGGGCATAGGATCGTCTCTGAAGTCGCGAGTTCTTTAGCCAAGCTGCATTGGTACTCCCAACACTGCGTCGATTGCGCGGCAGTGAAGGAAAAAACGGTGGGTAGATGCAGAAGTGCATACAGATGTCGCAGTCATGTCACACGCATTCCCAGGACAGTCAAGCGTAGGATCCTGCTCGAAAAAATGCTGTGCGCTAAACGACGTTTTGCGTTTTGTTGTCCGGCTGGCCCAGGCCAACGGCGTCAGTGTCACGTCTCGGCCCAGTCGCCGAGGCGCTTGAGAAACGCTGCGCATTTGGTGATCTCGCTTTCGGCGATCCATTCGTCGGCAGTATGGGCTTGCGCAATGTCGCCTGGTCCGCAGATGACGGCCGGAGCGCCGGCATCCTGAAACAGTCCGGCTTCCGTCGCGAACGAAACAGTGTGCGTTTCGTTTTGACCGGTGAGCTTCAATGCAAGGGCGACGACGTCGGATGCGGGATCGGCGCCGAACGGAGGAACGCCTTCTCTCCGCGTAATCGAGATTTCGGCTTCCGGCGCAACGGCGCGCATCTCCGGCAAACACTCCGTTTCGGCGAAACGGCGCAAGCGCCGTTCGATCAACTCGGGGTTGGAGCCCGGCAAAGCGCGGACCTCGAAACCGAACGTGCAGCTTATCGGGATGATGTTCGAGGCAGTGCCACCGTTGAGCGTCGTCACCTGTACGGTCGGATACGGCGGATCGAAGCGTGGGTTGACGGTCGTGCGCTTAAGTTCGTTTTCCACGCGCTCGATCTCTCCGACCATGCGCGCGGCAAAGGTGATGGCGTTGACGCCGAGAGGCGCCATGCTGGAATGCACGGCGCGGCCCTTGACCTCGACTAGCCAGCGCACGGGCCCTTTGTGCGCGTCGACGACGCGCATCGAGGTTGGCTCGCCGACGATGACCATGCGCGGTTTGGCCAGTCCCTTACCGAGTTCCGCGATCATCGGTCGAACGCCGATGCAACCGATCTCCTCGTCGTAGGAGAAGGCGTAGTGGATCGGGGTCTTTAGCTTTCGGCTTTTGAAGTCCGGCGTCGCAGCGAGGACGGCGGCTAGAAATCCCTTCATGTCGGCGGTGCCGCGTCCGTAGTAACGGCCGTCAGCCATCCGCAATGTGAATGGGTCGCTGGTCCAGGTCTGTCCATCGACGGGGACGACGTCGGTATGTCCGGAAAGCGCGATGCCGCCTTCGCGTTCGGGTCCTATCGTGGCGTAGAGAGACGCTTTCTCGCCGTCGTCGCTGACGACCCTGCGGGACAGAACGCCGTGCTGGAGCAGGTAGTCCTCAATGAAGGCGATCAGGCCGAGATTGCTGTTACGGCTCGTCGTGTCGAATGCGACGAGCCGGGCCAACAGTTCGGCCGGCGTGTAGATCGGGCCTTTCGCACTCATCGCCTGTCCGCTGCGATCAATTCATGCTGCGCCGGGTGTATGGGCTGTCGAGGGAGAACGCAGGGATCGCGACGTCGAACAGCTGGCCGGCTTCATCGGTCATTTGGTAGCTGCCGACCATGATGCCTTGCGGCGTCTTCAAAGGACAGCCAGACGTGTAATTAAACGATTGGCCAGGTTCGATGACCGGGGTTTGTCCCACGACGCCGGGGCCGCGCACTTCCTCGGTGTGGCCGACTGCATCGGTGATGCGCCACATGCGGGATTTGAGCTGAACCGTTTCGGCGCCGTCATTGCTGATTTCGACGGCGTAGGACCAGACGAAGTGGCCGTCTTCCGGCGACGATTGATCTTCCATGTATTGCGGTTCGACACGAATGCGGATGCCGCGCGTGATGGCCTCGTAGGGTTGAATCCTGGCGCGGCCCCTGCGCTTTTGCGCCGATGTCATCGAATTCTTGGTCATGGGTTTCCTGTTAGCCCTTGGCCGCTTTTACTGCTTGCGTGAGATCGTCGGCTAAATCTTCGACGGCTTCAAGTCCGATCGAAAGCCGTATCATGCCATCACTAATGCCCAATTCATCGCGCTGGGCCTCAGTCAGTTTGAAGTGCGTCGTCGTTGCGGGGTGCGTAACGATACTCTTTGCATCTCCAAGATTGTTGGAAATGAGGATGAGACGTAGCGCATTCAAAAATTTGAATGCCGCCTTTTTGCCACCTTCGATCTCGAACGCGATCATCTGACCGCCGCCCGGCATTTGCTTTGCTGCGAGATTTGCCTGCGGATGGTCGGCACGGCCGGGATAGATCACGCGCGACACGCCTTTCAAGCCGGCGAGCAGATCAGCGATCTTTGCCGTTGAGGCGCATTGCGCCCGAACGCGGACGGGCATTGTTTCAAGGCTTTTGAGCATGACCCAGGCATTGAAGGGGCCAAGCGACGGGCCGGTCTGGCGAACCCATTCCTGGACATATTTCGTGATGTAGTCCGTCGCGCCGAGTACGGCGCCCCCGAGGACGCGGCCTTGGCCGTCGATGTGCTTCGTCGCCGAGTAAACAACGACGTCGGCCCCGAGCGCGAGCGGCCTTTGCAGCATCGGCGTCGCGAAGACGTTGTCGACGATCGTCAGGATGCCTTTCTCGCGCGCGATCTCGCTGACCGCGGTGATGTCGACCAGTTCGAGATTAGGATTGGAGGGCGTTTCGAAGAAGAAGATCTTGGTATTTGGCCGGATGGCTTCGCGCCACGCGTTGAGATCCTTGCCATCGATTATGGTCGAGGTAATGCCGAAACGCGCACAGATGTTTTCGATGACATTGCGACACGAGCCGAACATGGCTCGGGCGGCAACGATGTGATCGCCCGTTTTTACATATGAGAGAATGGAAGCGGCGACTGCGGCCATGCCCGTCGCCGTGACGCGGCATTCTTCGGCGCCTTCAAAAATCCGAAGACGATCCTCGAACATCTGGATCGTCGGATTGCCGAAGCGCGTATATTGAAATCCGGGATCTTCCTGTTTGAAGCGCGCTTCTGCCTGCTCGGCGCTGTTGTAGACGAATCCCTGGGTGAGAAAGAGCCCTTCCGCGGTCTCGCCGTATTGCGATCGCGTTACACCGCCGTGTACAAGGGCCGTTTCTGGCCGCCACTCGCGCCCAGCAGAATCTTGCTCGTCTTTCGCCATCGGGAAAAGCCTTTCGCGCCAACAAAAAACCCGGTCCACGAACGCCTGACGTCGGGCCGGGCGCGGGAAACCGGGAGCGCACACGGCCTCTTTAGCGACTTGTTTAACGTGGCTGCAAGCCGGCCGGCCAAAGGACCACGTAGTCCCGCGGGGATTAACGCCCGTGCCTCTTGGCGTCAAGGGGCGGCTGGCTTAGGGATCGGATTCATTGGCACGGACGCACGATACGAGACCAGATCGGAAGTACAGTCAGCAGATGGCAAAAGCAGAAAAGACCATTCCGGCGGCTAAGCGGCGCGAGGCGACGGGCATCGTCGCATCGCAGGGGATCACGCGGATGATTGCATCCGGGCAGATCTTGCTCGCGGAGTCGGCTGCCGAAACGCAGGTGCAGCCGGCGAGCCTCGATCTGAGGCTCGGACCCGTTGCATACCGCGTCCGGGCGAGCTTTTTGCCACGGCCTGGAGGCCGGGTGCAGTCGAAGCTCGACGATCTGGCGCTGCACTCCATCAGCTTGAGCCAGGGCGCCGTTCTCGAGACGGGATGCGTCTATATCGTTCCGTTGCTCGAGAGCCTGCACTTGCCGGCCGACGTCGAAGCCTCGGCCAACCCAAAAAGCTCGACGGGCCGGCTCGACGTTTTCACGCGGGTGATTGCCGACGGCGTCGGGGCGTTCGACCAAATTCCACACGGGTATTCGGGGCCGCTTTTCGCGGAAATTTGTCCGCAAACCTTTCCGATCGTCGTGCGCAAGGGCTCCCGACTATCGCAAATTCGGTTCCGCATCGGGACGGCCGCCGACAGCGACGTCGATCTCAAGGAGCTGCATAAACGCGAGCGGCTCGTTTCGACGGAGCACGCGGACATCTCGGGCGGCATCGCGTTGACGGTCGATCTCGCGGGAGATGCGAATGGCCTCGTCGGATTCCGGGCGCGTCGGCACACAGGCGTCGTCGATGTCGATAAGCCGGACGCCTATCCCATCGAGGAGTACTGGGATCCGATCTATGTCAAGGGCAAGCACCGGCTGATCCTCGATCCCGATCAATTCTACATTCTGGCGTCGAAGGAAGCTGTGCACGTTCCGCCGACGCATGCGGCCGAGATGGTGCCGTTCAATCCGCTCGTGGGCGAGTTTCGCGTGCATTACGCCGGCTTCATGGACCCGGGCTTCGGTCATGCTCCCGCCGGTGGCGGCGGTTCGCGCGTGGTTCTAGAAGTGCGCTCGCACAAGGTGCCGTTCATTCTCGAGGACGGACAGATCATCGGGCGCTTGATCTACGAACGGATGATCGAGACGCCGGAAATGGTCTACGGGCAGGGGCTAAAATCTAACTATCAGGGCCAAGGCCTAAAGCTCTCGAAGCATTTCAGGTAGGCGGCGTCGAAAAACGCGAAGGTGCGCGTTTTGCCAAGGCATGACTCACCAGCCATTCAACGTATTCGCGTGCGCCGAGCCCGAGCCAAGTTCATGCCGGTCTGGCGCACGTCTGTGGTGATCCGAGACCCATTTGCGGAGAGCGCAAACGGCAGAGCCATAGACGTAGGGCATAGTTTCGCCCTGCTTCTAGGCGCGTGAATCCGCCGCTGCTAATTGCGCAAAAGGCCGGTTTTATTGGTGTGCATGGGGCTGGAGGCGTGGACTGCTACACTTGGAGCGGTTGACCGAAAACGCCCCGGGTTGTTACCGCTGCTTCGTGTTTTCGCTCGTCTTCAAAGTGGACGAACGGCTGCGGCAGGTCGCGATGTTACCGGCTGATCGGGAGCTTCGCTGGGGCGCCGGTCGGGTCGTCGAAGCCTTCGCAGACAACGCCTGGACGTTCTGATTTCTCGTTCTTTTCTCTCGTCCTTCCCCCAAACTGGCGCCGATTCCTATGGGTTTCGGCGCTTTTTTTTCGTTCGACACAAATCTGCCGCTTGCTTTCGGGCAACAAATGCTGCTCTTTTCGCGCGCATCATTCGAAAAAGGCCCAGAAACAGCGTGTTTTCGGACTTCGACGATGTAGTGTTCGACACCAAACCGATTCGCAAATGAGAGGGATACCATGGCGAAGGCACCGGCAAAGGCTCCAGCAAAGGCCGCCGCAAAGGTTGAAACCGTTACGTTGAAGCATATGGCGGCGGCTCTCGCCGAGGCGCACGAGATCCCCAAGAAGCAGTCGATTGCGCTGCTCGAAGATCTCGTCACCGCCATTGGCAAGCATCTGAAGAAGGGTGCACGCATCCGCATCGGCGGTCTCGGCGTGCTGCAGGTTCGCAAGCGTCCGGCGCGCATGGGCCGCAACCCGGCGACGGGCGAAGCCATCAAGATCAAGGCGTCGAAGAAGATCGCGTTTCGCGCCGCCAAGGAACTCAAAGAGTCGGTCTAAGGATCGATCTAGCGGGTGGAATCAAGAAGGTCGCCTTTCGGGGCGGCCTTTTTTGTTTGTTTTTGCCTAGCATGCGTGTACGCGGCGGGCGACTCCACTTCAGCCGAGAGCGGCTTGCCGATCATTGATCGCGTTGATCTTCCCTCTCCCCATTGGAGTGAAGAGAATGGGGGGAGGGAGAGGGGTCAGCCGTTTTGAAAATAGTTCGAGATGAAGCGGCCGTAGATTTCGGTCAGCGTCTCAAGGTCGGCAATGCTGGTGTGCTCGTCGACCTGATGGATCGTTGCGTTGACGAGGCCGAACTCAACGACCGGGCAAATGTCTTTGATAAAGCGCGCGTCCGATGTGCCGCCGCCCGTCGTCAGCGCCGGAGTGCGGCCCGTGACGGATCTCACCGCATCTTTCAAAGTCGAGACGAGAGGGCCGGGTTTCGTTAGGAAGACGTCGCCAGTTCCTGAAAAGCTGACATCGTATTTCGCGCCGACTTCCGCTGCCGCGTGCGCGATCCTATCGCGAACCCACGCTTCGATCTTCGGCCGGTTCCAAAGATCGTTGTAGCGGATGTTGAGCTTGGCGAGGGCTTTTCCCGGAATGACGTTCGTCGCGGTATTCGGCACCGAGATGACCGTCACCTGCAGATTGGACGGCTGGAAATCCGGCGTGCCGTCATCGAGCTTCGCCGTCGCGAGGCGATCGATGATGCGGGCGAGTTTCGGCACCGGATTGTCGGCGATCTGCGGATAGGCGGAATGCCCCTGCTTGCCGTGGACGACGATGTCGGCGTTGACGGAACCGCGGCGGCCGATGCGGATCTCGTCGCCGAGCGCCGTCGGGTTCGACGGTTCCCCGACGAG
>JAICLG010000206.1 GCA_025927515.1 Hyphomicrobium sp. | reverse complement strand
GGTGACACCATCCTGATGACAGCAGCGGGTGCCGGGTTGACCGGCGGCGCCGCCGTCTTCCGCTGGTAATTATTTGCGAACGCCCTCGATGTTGAGAATCAGCTCAACGTCTTTTGTCGCCGGACCGAGATTGCGCAGGATGCCGTAATCCGCGAGCGTAATCTTCGTCGTCCCCGTGAAGCCGTCGCGATAACCTCCCCAGGGATCCTTGCCACCTCCAACGTGCTCGGCGTCGATCGTGATCTCCTTCGTCACGCCGTGCAGCGTCAGGTTGCCGGTGATCGTCGCCTTGTTGCCATCGGTCGATTTGACGGCGGTGCTTTCGAATTTTGCTGTCGGAAACATATCCGTATCGAGAAGGTCGGCGGCCCGGAGATGCTTGTCGCGCAGAGCGAGGTTGGTATCGACGCTGGTCGTGTCGATTTCGACATTTACCTTCGATGCGTCGGGATTTTTGTCGTCATATGAGAATGTCCCGGAGAATTTGTCGAAGCGGCCAATGATCCAGCTGAAACCAAGATGACTGACTTTGAACGTGATCGACGCGTGGGCATTCGTCGTATCGATGACGTAATCCGCCGCCATCGCCGATGGCGATCCGACAGATGCGAAGAGTGCAACCGCGAGGGCGGTCATTCCGGCTTTCATTGGCTGTTATCCTCTTTTGATTTCGGACGCGCTTTCGGCCCCGACCACATGCGCCCCAAAACATCATCCTTATCGATAAAATGATGCTTCAGCGCGGCGAGCGTATGAACGACGGCAAGCGCAATGACTGCGTAGGCAAAAAGACGGTGAATATAACCAGCGCGATCCTCAAGACCCGGCATTCGAAAGATCGAGGGGACGCTGAACCAGCCGAACACGTCGATAGATTCGCCGTCCTGGGTCGAGATGAGATAACCGCTGACCATCAACACCAGCAGGAGGACGTAAAAGCCCCAGTGCACGACGTTCGAGATTTTCCGCTCGGCGGGTGTCAGGTCGTCTGAAACCGGCTTCGGATTGGCGGCGCGCCAAAGCCAGCGGACGACTAACGCCAACAAAAGCAGCATCCCGAGATCGCGGTGAAAGTTCGGAGCGGCGTTATAGTAGGGGCTATAATAATCAAGCCGTACCATCCACAAGCCGAGCGCGAACATGCCGAAGATCGCGATGGCCATGAGCCAATGAAAGAGCCGGGAGACAATCCCGTAACCTTCCAAGGTGTCACGAATAAGCATGGCTGCCCCGCAGTGCCTGCGGCTCCCTCGCCCCGGTGCGAAATGCGACTTAAAGCAGGCGTTTTCAAGAGGTGCTGAAACGCGGCTTGGGGGAAGCGCGACCGATCAGGCGACATGAACAAGCCCTCGCGTGCCAGTGTGGAATTTTTCCAAATACTTTAAACTTGACTTTTGTAGTATAGATTAGATTAAATGTCTCGTTGCCATTTACGGGGCCTTGAACCCCGATATTTTGGAGCGAGAAGATGAAACGTTCACACCGCGACGGTGAGCGGTTCGACGCGCGTGAGATATCGAACGCCGCCTTTACCGCATCTATGTTTGCTGCGTCCGTCGGAATGATCTGGGACCTTGCCACGGGGCACGTCTCGGCATTCGACCGCATGCTCTCCAACATTTCTGAAGACGATTACGAACCGCGCGCCGGTTCCAGCAGCGCGCTATCGCACCCGTCGGCGCCGAGAGCTGCTTCGATATCCCGTCCTCACATCCATTCCATCGCCCGAGGGAGTTCGTCGAATGGGTGAATACAAGTTCAAATCGGCGAAGACCTCGGCGACTTCGGACCAGCCCGACGAAACAGTCTGTGCCGGTCAGGCCCTCGGTTTCCCGCTCCAGGCGTCGCTCGGATTTTTGCCGATTGAAAATCTTACGCTCGATGTTTTTCGATGCGTTTGCGACGTCTATGCGACTGCTTCGGCTCAGGCCTGGGAATTCGCCGTCAAATTTGCCGAGAAGCAGCTCGGCCCGGTCGATGGGCCGTTGTTCGTCGCGCGCGTCACGGCCTTTTTGCGCGCACTCCGAAAGGAGCGGCGCGTCGGTTTCTCCTATCTCAGCCCCGGCTGCCAACACGTTTCGCCCGATGAGCTGACGGTCACCGGCTTGCTCAAGGCCGCGCGGAACGGAGATCGGAGCGCGCTCGAACATGGGCTCGCGCTAGCGCTCGACAATGCCGAAGCGACGGACAGCACAAGGATCGCGGTGCAGTGGCTCGCGGAAGCGCAGTTACCTCACGTGCCGCCGACGGAGCACGACTCCGCGCAATCCGAATTCGACAAGCAGACGGTGCAAGCGATTTATCTGCACTAACGATCACGGGGGGAGCGCACAGGCCGAGCCGGCCGATGCGAAACAATAATGTCAGGAAAGACGGAAATGCCGGGTTCGCCACAAGGCGGCGGCCAAGATCGAGAGAAGCCGGGGGCAGAAAGTGCGGTCCCCGTCGAGAAGCGCAGCGGACCGACGAGGTATCTCGTGAGTGAGCTGATGCGAGGAGAAAGGGAAGTCATCCTGGAACATCGCGGACAAGATTATCGTTTGCGCATCACGGAGGCAGGGAAGCTTATCCTGAGCAAGTAATGCGTCCTGTCGGCATGTGCGCCGGCGACCGAATAGCCCATGCCGTAAATGGCTGGGCGTGAGATGCGTCTTAGAGCTTAATGACATCCCGTCTCGCCGCTCTAAGGACGTCAACAGCGGGCCGGCTCCGCATGAAACCCCAGCCGTCCGGCCCGCTGTCACCTTCCGAGTTCGCGATGGCGCTTAGCGCCTAAGCTGCCGGAAAACTGACCTCGACGCGCAGTCCCGGCGTATTGTCGGCGAGCGAGACTTTGGCTCCATGAAGCTCCGCGATCGCTGCGACAAGGCTTAATCCCAAGCCGCTCCCATCGGTCGAGCGCGCGCGTTCCAGCCTATAGAGGCGGCGGAAGACATTCTCCCGTTCGGTTGATGGGATGCCCGGTCCGGTATCCGAAACGTGGACATTATAGGCACCCGTCGACTCCAAAAGCCGTAATCCTATCTGCGTGCCCGATGGACAATGACGAATGGCGTTCTCCACCAGATTGGCGAACAGTTGCACGAGAAGCTCGGGATCGCCCCGAATGCTTGCCGGACTTTCGACATCGGACTTGTAACTAAACTTGTTGCCCGCATCCTCGGCGACGATGTCGTAGACGTCGTGCACGTCGGCGAGAAGCACGCGGAGGTCGACCGGCACCAAACGATCCTTGCGGGCGCCTGCCTCGATTTGCGTGATGCGCAGCAGAGCATCGAACGTTTCGGTTATGGAATCGATATCGACAAGGGCTTCATCGAGCGCGGCTTGAAACTCGGCTCGATCCTTCGCCTTGCGCCGTGCGTCGTCCAGGCGTTGACGCAGGCGGCCGACGGGCTTTTTCAGATCGTGCGCGATATCCGATGAGGATTGGTTTACGTTTTCGATCAGCCGTTGCAGGTTGCCGAGCATGCCGTTCACCTGCACCGCGAGCTGATCTATATCGTCCTCCAACCCAGAGATCGGAACGCGCGCCTCGATTTGTCCCTGCGAAACCCTGGCCAGCGGGTTAGCAAACGCATCGATCCTATGCTGGGTCTGGCGCGCAAAGTAGATTGCGCAGAGAACGACCGGCACGGACATCGCCAATAGCCCATAGGCCAGAAGCTTCAGCAGAAATGATTTCATCTGCTTGACTTCGCTGTTGTCGCTTCCGACCAGCAGGCGGCCCTTTGCGAGAGGCTTCCAAATTGCGAGAAATTCGTCGTTGGGCTCGCCTCTATCCATTGTGAAATTAAGGCTCGACCGCTTCAGGGTCATCCATTGGTTCGACTCGGGAACGCCACGAACGTTGCCGGCGAGAAACTTCCCATTCTTGTCGACCAGTTCGACGATAAAGTCCGGATCGCGCACCGACTCGCTTTCCTCCGCAACGACGGTCACCAGATCATCGAAGGTCCGGTCACCATCCAGGACGGCAAGAGAATCGATGTTGGTCCGCACGCGATCACGGATGTCGCTGACCAAGCGCGCGCTCGCCACCAGATAAATCACAGTGAAGAGCGCGAGGACCGTGGTGATGAAGAACAGAGAAAACGTTGCCGCGAGACGAAAGGGCGTCCGCTTAAAAAGATTACGCACCGTCATTCACCGTATAGCCGCTGCCACGGATCGTGTGGATCAGCTCCTTGCCATAGGGCTTGTCGATCTTTGCGCGCAGACGGGAAATATGCGTCTCGACGACGCTCGTTTTCGGATCGAAGTGGAAGCTCCACACGCGTTCCAGCAGCATCGTGCGCGTCACCACGCGGCCGCGGTTGCGCATCAAGACTTCCAGCAGACGGAATTCGCGGGGCTGCAGATCGATGGCGACGCCGCCGCGGGTCACCTTGCGGCTGACGAGATCGATTTCGAGATCGCCTACTTTCAATCGCGTCTCTTCGCCCTTGATGTGCGGGCGACGCGCCAGGGCATTGACGCGCGCGAGCAGTTCGGAGAACGCGAACGGCTTGATCAGATAATCGTCGCCGCCTGCGTCGAGCCCTTCGACGCGATCGTCGACGCCACCAAGCGCCGTCAGAAAAAGTACCGGCACGCGGCGGCCGGCGCTGCGAATGGTTTTTATGATGGCCAGGCCGTCGAGGCCCGGAAGCATCCGGTCCAGGATGATGACGTCGTAATCTTCGCCTATGGCTTTGGCGACGGCGTCGCGGCCGTCGGCCAGGTGGTCGACGGTGTGACCTTCTTCCTCAAGGCCTTTGGACACGTAGGCGGCGGTGTTGGCGTCGTCCTCGAGAAGCAGAAGTCTCATTGTGCACCAAATTGACTTGACGTTGTCCCGGTTTCTCGCCGCCGGGCGTGGCAGGCCGACCCGGAACAAAGACTAGCCTTACTGCTATCCAGATCAAGCCGGATGATTATGGCCGAAAAGCCCTTTCCGGCCCTCGACCGCGAATACGACCACGCACGTTATCAGGCTGCACGCTGCAAACCCGGCCGCAATCGGAAACACCGTCCCATCGAATGCGTGCGCGACGAGACCGCCCGCCACCGCGCCGATGGCCGTGCTGAGAGAGCCGATGATCGATGAGGCCGTGCCGGCGTTATGGCCTTGCGGCTCCATCGCGATCGCATTGAAATTCGGCGCGATAAGGCCGAACAGGAAAAACGACCCGGCGACCAGCGCCGCATAGACCCACAGGTCGGCCATTCCCAGTGCGGCCAGGATCGCGAGCACCAACGATACCCCCACAAATCCGACCAGAGCAGAATGGGAAAGACGGCGCATGCCAAGGCGTCCGACGAGCCGCGCATTGACGAACGACGCAATCGCCATGGCCGAGGCGATCGCTCCAAAGACGACGGGAAATGCC
>JAICLG010000168.1 GCA_025927515.1 Hyphomicrobium sp. | reverse complement strand
CGCGGATGGCAGTCGATACATGTCTGCGTCTTTTTATTACGATGCGGGAACGAGTCGAAGCCTTTGGCGTGGCAATCAAGACATTCGGTCTTTCCGTGCTCTGCGTTGTGAAAGTCCTGCATACTGATCGTGACGGTGCGGGACTGGCCGGTTTTGCTGTCGAAAGTCACGCGGTTCGGCCCGGCATGGCAGGCGACGCATTTGAGCCGTGGGAGAGCGGATGGCGTGTCGGCAGCAGCAGGACGAGTCCAATGGCCGCCAACGAACACGAGAGCAACACAGAAGAAAGCTTCGATCAGCGGCGGCGAGCGCGACAGCATTCTATCAATCGGGCTTCCTACTGTACGAAAAACCAGAACTTGCGTGCCGGCCGCCGCAGCTTCGATCCGTGGGAGAGAAAGTCGCGAGCGCGTTTAAGCGATCCAGCATGAAAGGAGCATGCCGGACGAGTCTTTCAGCAACCTCGAAAGATCCTTACAAATTACGACAGCAATGCCATCGCCTTTATGCGTTTCCTATAGCCCTGGTAAAAAACAGAAGAGTGCTGGCAGCACGCGCCCTCGCGACGCCAGCGCATTTCGATCTAAGACGAGCGGCGATTGCCGCCCGTCGAAATCCGCGGCTTCAGCATCATTCGAGTGGCTTTGTCGTATGGAGGCCTTGATCTTCAATGGCAGAGCGTCGCGACGCCGGCGACTCTTCGTCGATAAGCCCCTTCTTGAAATTCTTGATGCCTTTGGCGAGGTCGCCCATGAGTTCGGAAATCTTGCCGCGGCCGAAGAGCAGCAGGGCAACGACGAGCACGAGAAGAATGTGTTGTACACTGAAACCCATCATCGAAATTCTCCTTGTCTGGGAATACTTCTAACTTCTCCAAAATTACGGAGCGGGCGGCGTATCTTGTGAGCCGATTTCCATTTCGAGCCTGATAATCGGGTGAATCCAGCATTTGATGACGGCCGGACCGGCAACGCGCAGCGTCAACTTCCGCTGCATGCCTGGAACTTGCGTATCGAGATTATCGACAGTTCCATCGCTATAAATGACGTAGAGATTATGCGTCATGTCCGAGCGATTATCGAAGATAATGACGTCGCCGGCGCGCACCGGCGCCGTCACTTCCTCAAGCTCCATGTGATGCATGACAAGCGTGTGTTCGGCCGAATAGGCTGGTCCGCACGACAGAACCACGACGCATGCAATGATAAGCGTCCTGATGACTCTCACGGTTTCTTACCTCTTCTTCAACTACGGCAGTTCCGGGCTCTTCTCGGCTAACGGCGGTCCGATGAGCGTTTCCAAAAACGCCACGAGATCGTCTTTCTCTTGCCGGCTAAGCTTTACCGGCTTCATTTCCGGTGAAAGACTCGGGCGAAGCTTCCCACCTTTTTCGTAGTGGTCCAGAACTTCCTCCATCGTTTTTATCGATCCGTCGTGCATATAGGGTCCGGATATTCGCGCGTTACGCAGAGACGGCGTCTTGAATGCGTGCTTCATGATGGTCACGCTGGGCGGCGCAAACTTGCCGCGTCCGATATCCTCGGAACGAAGCCCAATGTCGTGGAAGCTGTCGTCGGTGAAACGCCAGCCTGAGTGACACTTGTTGCAACGGCCCGTCGTATTGAAGACGACAAAGCCGCGGCGCGCCGCAGGGGCAATAGCGAGCTCATCCCCGTCTATCCATCGATCGAACGACGACTTATTGGATACGAGCGAGCGTTCATAGGTCGCGAGCGCCGCGATGGCGGTCGTGGCATTGATTTCCTTGCCCGGAAATACCGCTTCGAAAAGGGTTTTGTAGCCGTCGATTTCATTGAGGCGTTTCGTAAGGACATCGAGCGGCATGCCCATCTCGTGCTCGGCCGTAATCGGCAGCGCGGCTTGTTGTTCAAGTGTATCGGCGCGACCGTCCCACATCAGCGCGGTGAGCCAAGCTGCATCGACGATCCCAGGCGTGCGCCGAGGCAGAGGAATTCCTGTGACGCCAACGCCGCGTTCTAGGCCATCGCTCCAGGCGAGGTTCGGATTGTGACAAGAAGCACACGACACGGTGCCGGTGACCGAAAGCCTTGGATCAAAGAATAACGTTCGTCCGAGATCCTTCTTCTTTTCGTCAAATGGATTTGATTTCGGAAACGGAATCGCTGCCGGCCGCCGAAATTTCGCCTTCAGTTCGTCGATAGCGGCCGCGCTCATTTGAGCTGGACCGGCCGAAATCTCGACACCCGGCAACGGCCCGTTGCCACGAGCAATGGCCGCCAGAAACACAGCTACGGAGCTGACGACGATCGAACACAACAAAGCCCGCCGAAAAGTCATCTCTCCTCAACTCAATCCAGAGAGTTCGAGCGACTCGTATTCGACGGCGCCCGATGCTTGGCGTGGCGGCGCGTTGAGGCCTAATCGAAACACCAGGAGTTCTCGCGCCAGCAAGTCTGCAAGATTGGCGACGGCAGCGTCCGCGAGATCGTCATGATAGCTCGGATCGGCGCCGAACTCGGCTCGTCCCGATGGGAGAAGTTCTTTCAACAGCGCCTGCCGCTTAGGCTCAAGCAGCGCGTGAACATCTGCAATCGTCGCACCCTTGAGATCCGGATGCATGATGATCGCATTGCTGCGGATGAGCATGTCATTGGTAATGCGAATGCCGTCGGCTGCACTTGCTTCCTCGGTGGCTTCATTCGGCCGGAACGGATCGCGGCCCATGACGGCGGCATCGAGAATTGCACCCGCGCAAATCAGTCTCCAGCGCGCACTCGTTGCGCAGCGGGACTCCCGATAAAGACGCATCATCTCGCGATATTGCGGCGGGACATCCTGCAGCTCCACCGAATGCGCAACGGCACTCGGTCGTGAAGGAAGGCACTTCCAACGCGCACCATGCTCGACATCAACGACCCGCCAGCCGACGATTTCGATGCCGCGCCCCGCTTTGAGGATCAGGACTTCGAGCCGCTTGACGACGTCTTGATAACAATCGGCAAGCGCCGGGACCGCCGCGGAAGAACGCACATTATAGATAAGCTCTTCGAGTTTGCCCGCATTGTTGACCGACGCATGCACCGTTCCACGACCGCCATCCAGGACAACAGGCGTTTCCCGATCCGCTTCAGCGACCAAGACGTCGGACTCCCAGCTCCGTGAAACAGGATTCCGCAGGATGAAGCCGACCACGAAATTGCGTTCGTTTTTTGCGGCTTCAGACGCCAAAATGGCCGAGCGCGTTGCGTCTGCCTTCAACGGCGACAGAAGATTGTAGGGTACCCACATGTCTCGTTCTCTGACGCAAAATGGAGACGATTATTTCGCCTTCACGGTCACCTTGCCCTTCATGTAAGGGTGCGGTGAACAAATATAGCTGTAGTCTCCCGGCTCGTTGAATTTGAGAGCCAAGGATTGTCCGGCACGAAGCATCTGGCCGACCACTTGAATGGGTGCGGGCAGATAGACGTTGTGCGGCACGGCGTCGTGATTGGTCCAGACGACAACGGTGCCCGCAGCGATATCGAGCGTGCTGGGCGAAAATTTCATTTTTTCGATATCGACTTTTACGGCGTCTGCCGGGGCCTCTGAAGGCGAAACGACGTCCACAGGGTTGGCGTTGGCCGCCGCGCTGGAGAACGTCGCGAGGGTAACGAGTAAGACGGACAGTGTTCTCAACTTCATTCAGGATATCCTATGAAAAATGGGCAGCGATGACGGTCATCGCTGCCCGAGTTAAGAGCGTGGATTAGCCGGATTTACCGACGATTGGAGAGATCGTGCAGTGGTACGTCATTGCTTCATCCTCTGAGCCGAAGCACCAGATGATGTCGTTGCCGAACTCCGGACGATAGATCGGCAATTCTCCCTCGGTGTTGAGGCACGGACAGGTCAGTGCCACGTTCTTACCGCAGCAGTCGCGATAGGCGATGAGATAGCTTTTCTTGTCACCGGGGTTGTAGCAGCTTGCGACCCAGGAGCTCGGCGAAAGCTTCGTGCCTGGCGGGCAGTCCGTCAGCGTGCCGCCGGCGCAACCGCAGATGTAGCCGTCAAGCGAGCAGTGGCGCCAATAATCGCACTGATGGATGTCTTTGTCCTGCGGGTTCCATCCCTCTCGCGTTCCGGCACCAGCCTGAGCCCGGCTCACGCGACCGCTGCGATCGACCGGCAAAAGAGGAACCAGCGCAACACCGGCGACCGCGGTACCGATACGGCCGATGAAGCTACGACGGCTCGTGTGTCCGGCAATACGCCGCGACAGGTTTTCGACAATATCATCGAATTTGCTTCTGTTCGTCATTTTCTTTGTTCCATCTGCTTTGATTGGTTGATCATTTTTTCAGGTGCGAACGGTGCTTGGTTTACATCGCGAGCGGCGGAGTACTGTGCCCCGTAGGCTGTGCTGAGCCGTTCGTCTTTGCGAGGTACTCCTGCAGCGAGGCGTGACCGATGCGGCTTGCTTCAAGCAGGCTCTCAATATGTTCCCGCGTGTTGCAAAGTCCCTTCGCTTTGATCACTCCCGCGCTGTCGATCAGCACGCCGTATGGCACTTTGCCGACCTGGAAACGCATGCCGATTTCCGCGGAAATCACATAAGGCAAACCGTCAAGCGGATGCTTCGCCAGGAATGCCTTGTGTTCTTCCTCAGCTCCGTCGCTGATCAGCATGACGCTGATGCCTTCAGCGCGAGCCACAGACTTGACGATCGGCAGAAGCTTCTCGCAAACCGGGCACGTCGGAGACGTGAAGAGCAGCATCGTTTCGTTGCCGGCAGCGTTCTCGCCGCCGATCTGTCGCTTCTGACCCTTGACGTCGATAATGCTGAACGTCGGTGCCTTATCGCCGATACCGGGGCCGTGATCGGTGATCATCGCACCGAGTGGAGCGGAGCGTTCATGCAAGAGCCCGACCTGGCGAGCTATTCCAAGGAGCACCACACCTCCTGCGCACAGCGCGATCCATTGAAGGATGCTCGACGCAACTAGCAGTTCATTTATCATCTCAGAGATCCTTCGCTGGCAATTTTACGTTTTCCGAGCGGCAACCGTCGCAGAACGGCGAGCTCGTTGGCACAGAGATAAATCAGGGCCACGACCGCCGCTGCCAGTGCTGCAATAATGAAGTCCTGCAGCCTGGCCCCCTGCGGCCATTGAGGGCCTGCCGCCAGCCAGAATGCGCCGGCACCAAGCACGGTGTTCCTGAGCACCAGCGCCCAACTCAGGGGCTGGCGCATACCCTGCCGGAAACAGCCGCAATCGATTTCAGTGCGCCCGCGAAAGATATTGATCGCGATTGCAACGGCGAAAACGAAGAGCAGCAATCCCGCCAGGGCACCCGACGCGGGAATCCCCACGCCGAGTATGAGAGATGCGGCGATGCCAAGCTCCACCCAAGGCAGTGCGGCAGCGAATGCCCCGTCCACCGCCTGGGGTAGAAGACGAAAATTCCGGACGACACCATGGAATTCGTCTGCATTCTGGAGCTTGGAAACCGCCGCTCCAGCGAAGACGAGCGCGAGCAGAAACTGCACGAACAGGTCTATCATGGGGAACGACGATACCAGCATAATCCAGCCTCACTGATCCATGGTCGTCACGACGAGCGGCACGGCGCCGACCTGCTCGACCTTCGAGGTCTCTTTGCCAGTCGCAGCGTCATAGATGTAGAGCGTGCGATCGACGGAAGAGAGAGCGTAGAGTTGCGGTTCCTTATCAGCGCTGACGCCGATCGAGTTTGTGTCGTGCCCGAGTTCGATCTTGGACAAACGCTTACCCGTCCCGGCGTCATAGACGAAGACGAAGCGGCTGGCGTATTTGTGCGTCCACTGCGCACGCTGATCAGCGAGCAGGAAGATCCGGTTGCTTTCGCGGTGATACGCAACGAGGTTCCATCCGCCCGGCGCCCACTTGTCTGCCTTTTCTTCAGGCGTAAACGCTTCGAAGGTGTCGAGGAACTTTGCTTCTCCGGACGAGAAATCGACCTGATAGATCGTGCCGTCATAGCTCGGCCATACGAGGCGCTTCGCCTTGGGCGAATAAGCCGGCGTGTTGACGAGATGCTTGTTCTCGGGATGGAAGATCTTGGTCTTTTCGTGCTTGATCGTTCCGTCCTTGCCGAACGTCGCCTTCAACAGGTCCCCTTCGCGGCAGTGCATGAAGAAGGAATCGTTGGCCGTCGGGAAGATGTGATAGCAATCCGGAACGTCCATCACCTTCACGAATTTCTTCGATTCGAGATCGACGAGCCCGACACCCGGGCTTGGCGAGAATTGATAGAGCAACAGCGATTTGTCGTCCGGGGTCACCGCCGCCATCCACTGATATGTGTTCACGAGGAACCGCACTTCAGGAATGTCGATATCGGCGATGACGTTGTGCGTTTGAGCGTCGTAGATTTCGACATAGTCATCGCGCTTACCCTTGGAGACGCGCGAGAACACTGTGCTCGCATGTCCAAAGAACTTGCCGTCCGATGAAACGATCGGGTTCGGAACGAGACCGGTATCGGTCTGCGCAAGAAGCTTCGCGTTATTGCCGTCGATCGTGACGATGCGTGTCGTTGCGCCGAAGTCCGCGGGATCCGTCACATACACGCGGCGAGCATCCGACGGCGGAGCCGACAGGATCTTTGGCGCTTCCTCGAGAGTTGAGGTGACTTCCTTCTGAACGTGGCTAGGGACCTGAGCACCTTGAGCCAAAACGTATGACGTTGAAGCTGCAATTGCGAGCGCTGAGCAACCTATTCTGAACGTGAGTGCT
>JAICLG010000403.1 GCA_025927515.1 Hyphomicrobium sp. | reverse complement strand
CTGAAACCTTCGAAAACGAGGACGAGCAAACGGACGCCGTCGATCCAAAGCTTCTTGAACTGCTCGTCTGTCCGCTCACCAAAACACGATTGATCTACGATGCCAAGGCGCGTGAGCTGATCAGTATAGCCGCCGGATTGGCGTTTCCGATACGGAACGGGGTTCCGCTGATGATCGAGGACGCAGCTCGTCCGCTGACGGATGATGATCGCAGAGGGCGGTGACGTTCCTTCGGCCGACGTTAAATTAGCGCCTTAACCAAGTCTCTTTAGAGTCCGTCAAACATCAAAGTCGAGTGTCTCCTGCATTTTCAGGGGCGGCGGCTTTGTTTCAAAAATATTTTTATTCGCGCTCTACTACTGACCTAAGCGCTCCACCGTCCAGCGCGCTTGCCTCCTTTGTTCGCCTTCTGCCAATACGATACGGCGCCACTTGGGGGCTTGCGCTTGCGGGCATCGTCTTTGCGATAGCGGGCATGGCCGCACAGGCGCCGTCGCTCGACTTGGCAACGGTAAGCGTCGCGACTGGAATTGTCTTTTTGACGTTTGCCGCTTTTTACAATCTTCGATCCTTCCGGAGATTCCGTCGCTTGTTTGCGCGCGGCGGGAAAGGTTTTTGCCACGCGCAAGTAAAACTCGAAGAAATCACGGACGCGCATTGGAAGCTCGCGGATCGCGCCGCGCGTTACCGCGAGCTGCTTGATGGGCAGCAGGAATTCATCGTGCGCCGCTCCGGAGACCGCCGGATCGTATTTGCCAACAGAGCATTTTGCGAGGCCTTCGGCGTGCATTGCGACGAAGCAAGCGGCGCGATGTTCGAGCCGCCCGTTGTTCGCGAAGAATTGCGATCGGTGCGCCCTGACGCCAGCCTCCATATCGTTCAGCTCATGCTGACATGCAAAGGCAAGCGTTGGATCGT
Source organism: Hyphomicrobium sp. (assembly GCA_025927515.1). GTDB lineage: Bacteria > Pseudomonadota > Alphaproteobacteria > Rhizobiales > Hyphomicrobiaceae > Hyphomicrobium_B. The sequence continues at coordinate 670 of JAICLG010000403.1, read as the reverse complement.
GTGGGATGTTCGCGAAGTCGAGAACGACGCCGGCGAGATCGAAACGCAAAGCGTGGGCCGCGACATCACGCTCGAGCGGAGTGTCGAGAACGAGCTGAAGGAGGCGCGCGATCAGGCCGAAGCCGGCAGTCGCGCAAAATCGCGGTTTCTGGCCGCGATGAGCCACGAAATTCGCACGCCGATGAACGGTATTCTCGGAATGGTCGGTTTGATCCGTGATGCGCCGCTCGATGGAGAGCAAAGAACATGCGTGCGGATTATCGAGGATTCCGCGCGCGCGCTCCTCTCATTGATCGATGATATTCTCGATGTCTCCAAGATCGAAGCGGGCAAGCTCGATCTGGTAAGCACGGTGTTCTCTCTCAAGACGTCCGTCGCGCAGGCCATGCAACTTCTGGCGCCGGGTGCGGCAGCAAAAGGGCTGTCGTTTACGTCGACGGTGACGAATGACGGTCCGGAATGGGTGCGCGGCGACGAGATGCGCGTTCGCCAGATTGTCCTCAATCTGTTGTCGAATGCGGTGAAGTTCACCGAGAGGGGTGGCATTGGCGTCTATATGTCGTTGGCCGAACCACAGACAGGTGGCCGGTGCAAGATCGCGATCAAGGTGACAGATACGGGTATCGGCTTGTCGCCCGAGTTTATGGTTCGGCTGTTCGGCGAATTTGAG
>JAICLG010000210.1 GCA_025927515.1 Hyphomicrobium sp. | reverse complement strand
ATACGGCAGATGCGGGGCGATAGATTCGGCGATTGACATTGTATACCTCGCGATTTTCCCAAATTCTAAATGGCCGTTTTGTTTTCAGCCGAAAGGCCGTTGCCCCGAACAACCAAGGAATATTTAGCGCACACCCGTCTGGCCCATCCGGACGAGTCCCATAAATTCCGTGTTCGACGTGAAATCTTCACCCGATTCCAACCCGAGTGATTTCGTGAGTGCGACGCGCGCCCGGTTGACACGGCTTTTGACAGTGCCAACTGCTGCACCGGTGATCTCGGCGGCTTCTTCGTAGGAGAACCCTTCGGCGCCGACGAGAAGCAGAACTTCTTTCTGGTCGTCGCTGAGCGTTCCAAACGCCTTCTTGAAATCGATAAGATCCATGTGAACCTGCTGATCGGGCAGAATCGACATTCTCTCAGCCATTGCGTTGTCGGCGTCTTCAACCTCGCGGCGACGCTTCCGAAGCTCCGAGAAATAGGTGTTGCGAAGAATCGTGAACAGCCATGCCTTGAGATTGGAACCCTTCTCGAAGCTATCCAGATTGGTCCACGCCTTGACGAGCGTATCTTGCACGAGATCGTCCGCTCGCGTGGGATCGCCGCATAGTGAATTCGCGAACGCGCGCAAATTCGGAACGGCTCCAATCAACAACGTTTGCAGATCATCAGCGGGTCGCGTCACGGGTCGCTCCCCTGCCCTTCGTCCGAATTCTGGCTTTCGCGCGTCTTCAATTGCTGAAGAAGCTGAACGAAGCGGTCCGGAACCGGCTCACTTATGAGTTCGTTATATGCTTCGCGAAGGCGCTGACCGATTTGGCCTTGAAGCTCCATCGGCAGCGGCGGCTGAATTGTCGTTGATTCCCCCTGTTTGGAGGCACTTCCCGCGCCCATTTTTTGGAAAACCCCTTTTTAAATAAGTGCGACCTCGCCTTTGGACGGCAAAGCACACCTTAACGAACGTTCTGCTGTTTAAATGCGCAAAAGCGACAAAAAGTTCCCTAATCGGCTCGGCCAGACCGTATCAAAAAAATAGCAATAAAGATCAGAGGCTTGCAATCGGCTGGAACAACCTCGGCAGGTCAGTCGATGAGGTGGAAGAAACAACCAGTCGCAAGCCCACGACGGCTTCCGCTTTGGGCAAGATTATGTCCGTCTGAATCCTGCAATTTGAAGAGCGGTGCATCCGGGGCGGAGAGGACGCTCGCATAGTGAAACTCGTGGCCGGTCAGGATATCGCCAGGGCTGCCTAGAACGCACGCGTCGAGAAGCTCGGCTTTGCGGTAGCCCAGATTGAACTTGCGCGCCGCATACGATGTCTCCAAGCCAAGAAGGCCGACCATCTCGTGACGCTGCCCGGCTGCATCGACCAGCCCCGCGCCGAGGGCCATGTAGCCGCCGCACTCCCCGTGCACGGGCCGGGTTTGTGCGAATTCCCTCACCCCGGCTTTGAAACGCCGAGCCCCGGCGAGACGGCCTGCGTGAAGCTCGGGATATCCGCCGGGCAGCCAAACGATGTCGGCCGTCGAATCTGGCGTTTCATCAGCGAGCGGAGAAAACGGCAGGATCTCTGCGCCAGCGGTGCGCCATGCCGCCAAGAGGTGAGGATAGACGAACGAGAAAGCGGCGTCGCGTGCGAGAGCGATGCGCTGTCCCGGCGGGCGAATGCTTGCGGGAGAAACAGCCGCAACCGATCCCCGCCGGGCGAGCTTGATTAGACGTGCGATATCGACATGCGCTTCGATGAAATCGGCGAGCGAGTCCAGACGACTTTCAAGCTCGGCCGTTTCCTCGGCCTGCACGAGGCCCAAATGCCGTTCCGGCAATTCGAGGTTCGCTTGGCGCGGCAGCGCGCCGATGACCGTCAGCCCTGCTGCTTCGATTGCTTCGGATACGAACCGGGTATGGCGTGCACTCCCAACGCGATTGAGAATGACGCCCGCGATCGTCACGCCTTCACGATAATCTTGAAATCCACGAGCAACGGCGGCGGCGGTTTGCGATTGTCCGGATACGTCGAGAACAAGCACGACCGGCCATCCGACGGCCGCTGCCAGATCGGCGCTCGCTCCGTTGCCCCACCGGCCGGGCTGCACGACGCCGTCGAAAAGGCCCATCAGTCCTTCGGCGATCGCGATATCCGCGCCATCCGAGTTCCGGACAAGAAGATCCGCGGCCAGCGGCCAGCGCATCGTCCAGCTGTCGATGTTGTAGGACGCTCGTGTGGAGGCCGCTGCATGGAACGCCGGATCGATATAATCCGGCCCGCACTTGAACGGCTGCACGACATGACCGCGCCTTTTCAATGCGCGCAAAAGTCCAAGCGTCACGGTCGTTTTTCCGGAGCCCGATCTTGGGGCCGCGATGATCAGGCCGGGCGGCAATGACGGCGTATCGGTCATTTTTGATTCCTACGTCAGCCGCCGCGAAACCTGCGTCTGTAGTCGATGCTATAAAGCGCGCTTTCGCGGAAATCGTCGTGCCCCAGTGCTTCGCCGACAAGGATGAGCGCCGTTCTCTCCAATGCCAGGTCTGCCGTCTTGAACACGATCGTCGAAAGCGTCGCGCGAACGATCTGCTCGTCCGGCCATGAGGCGCGATAGACGACGGCGGCCGGGCAATCGGGTCCATAAAAGGGCAAGAGGCGGCGCACCACTTCGGCAATCGCGTGAATAGAAAGATGCACGGCGAGCGTGGCGCGCGTCGCGGCGAATGCTTCGAGCGTTTCGCTTTCCGGCATCGAAGATGCCCGGCCCGAAGTCCGCGTCAGCACTACGGATTGCGCGACTTCCGGCAGCGTCAATTCCCGCGCAAGCGCGGCGGAGGCAGCAGCGAAAGCCGGCACCCCCGGAGTGATCGTGTAAGGAATGCCGAGTCGATCGAGGCGCCGGAGTTGCTCGCCGAGCGCGCTCCAGATCGAAAGATCGCCCGAGTGCAAACGCGCGACGTCTTTGCCTTCTTCCGTCGCCTTGGCGATCCGCGCCATGATTTCATCGAGCGTCATTGGTGCCGTATCAACGATTTCGGCCGCAGGCGGACAGTGGGAGAGCAACGCCTCGGGCACAAGCGATCCGGCATAGAGACAGACGGGCGAACGGGCGATAAGGTCGCGACCCCGAACGGTGATGAGGTCGGCGGCTCCGGGCCCCGCTCCGATGAAATGCACTGTCATGGAGTTCTTTCTTTCGCGTCCGCCGACTTGGCCGCTGCGACGGTCGCGTTGCCGATAATAAGCCGGGCAACGATGAGCTGCGAGCCTGGACCGGCCGCCGCAAGCGCCGAAGCCTCCGCTATCGAGGCAACACCGAACAGATCGAAAGTTCGTTCAGATCGCGTCACGCAGTCGGCATTTCGCTGACGCAGCGCTTCAAGCGGCAACGGGCGATATTCGAGGACTCGGTGCGACGCGGCAGCCTGCACCAAATGCGCAAACGGAGCGCCGTCAAATGCCGCAACGACGTCTGCGCCGTTCGCCTCCCGACGGATATCGTCTATGCCGGCAACGATATCGTCTTGCGTGGCCCGGCTGTTGGCTCCGATGCCGATCGCGATCATGCGCTGCCTCCCGGTTTGCGACTGACCCACTGCAACACCGGCAGCGCCGGACGCCAGACCATGCGCCGCCCGACGGGTTCCGCGCGTTCGACGCCGAGCCTCGTCAACGTGCCGCCATACTCGTGGTACGTGGTGAGCACGGCCTGCTCGGAGTCAAGCGTGATGCTGTTGACGACGATGCGACCTCCGGGCTTCAGCGCGTTCCAGCAAGCTTCGATCGTCCGGCCGCCTGCCGTTCCGCAGCCGATGAAGATGGCGTCCGGGGCGGGCAAGCCGGCAAGCGCATCGGGAGCAGCGCCGCAGCGAATGTCGAAATTCGGGACGCCCAGAGCAACCGCGTTTCGCGTTGCGCGTGCCGCCCGCGTTTCATCGCGTTCGAGTCCAATGGCGCGATTGGAAGGATGCGTGAGCAGCCACTCGATGCCGATCGATCCGCTGCCAACCCCCACGTCCCAAAGCAGCTCACCCGGGCACGGTTGCAGCGACGACAGCGTCACGGCGCGGATTTCGCGTTTGGTCAACTGGCCGTCGTTCTCGAAATACGCATCCGGCAATCCCGCTGCGTATGGGATCGGCATGGCGCTAGGCCCGGCGACCACATCGACGCCAATCACGTTCAAGGGATCGACGTCCGTGAAGGCGAATGCTTGCGCGGTCGTTTGGCGGATGCGCTCTCTCGGGCCGCCGAGCGCTTCCATAATGATCAGCTTGCTCGGGCCAAAGCCTGCCGCCGTCAGAAGCTCGGCAACTTCTTTTGGCGTGTCGCCATTGAGTGCCAGCGCTAGGATGCGGCAGCCGTTATGGACGTAGCGACGCAAAAGCGGCGTCTGTCCGCGCATATTGAGGCCAAGCGTCACTGTCTCCTGCAACGCCCATCCAAGGCGGGCGGCAGCGAGCGAAAAACTCGACGGCGTGGGGACGACCAGCATCTCCTCCACGGGGATCGTGCGGGCCAGCGTCACACCGGCACCGAACCAGAACGGATCGCCCGAGGCGAGCACGGCCACCGGCGAACCGCGGCGCGCGAGAATTTGCGCGCTGGTGGCGTCCAGAGGAGTCAGCCATTGCATTTTATCGCCGCGCGTGTCCCCGACGAGTTCGAGGTGCCGTTTGCCGCCGATGATAAGATCGGCGGCATCGACAAGGGCATTCGCCGCAGCGGTTAATCCAGCTCTGCCATCTTCGCCGATGCCGATGATGGACAACCAGCGGCTGCTCATGGCATGGGGCTTTCATCATGGACGCGACGTCGCAAAAGCCACTCAAGATTCTGCTGCTCGGAGGTACGAGCGAAGCGTCGCTTCTCGCGAAGCGATTGGCGGGTGTTCCGGATATCTCGGCAACGCTGTCGCTCGCCGGGCGAACACGCAGTGCCGCTCCCGGTCCGTTGCCAGTCCGCGTCGGCGGTTTCGGCGAGGCAGATGGTCTTGCCAACTATCTCAAGCGCGAGGGCGTCGATCTCGTTCTCGATGCGACGCATCCTTTTGCGCCGCAGATCAGCGCAAACGCCATTGCCGCTTGCAGCATGACCGGCGTCCCGCTGCTTGCTGTGGAGCGACCGTCCTGGGAAAAGGCTAGCGGCGATCGATGGAGCGAGCACGACAGCATCGAAGAAGCGATCGCTGCCCTTCCCGATACCCCCGGCGACGTTTTCTCGGCGCTCGGACGGTCCGCGGTTTCGGCGCTGCGCGCGAAGCCGCAGCATCGCTACGTTAT
>JAICLG010000358.1 GCA_025927515.1 Hyphomicrobium sp. | reverse complement strand
AGGGAGGTGCGTGCTGTGGCTTATGTGCCTACCGGCCAAAAGGTTTCCGGTTGCAGAGCCGGGAAAAAAAGGACGCCAAGCCGCAGCCTCGCGGGCTGGCGGAGCTTTTGAGATGGGCCGGGCGGAACCTCTAATCCCTGCAGAGGTTTACGATCGAGATGCTTAAGTTGGCGAGACTGGCAGGAGATCGGAATGAGGTTCACCGTACCGGCAGCACTGATTCTCCTGGCCACAGGCTATATGGGTGCAGCGGCGGCTGCGGAACTCGTCGTTCCAATCAACAAAGTCACGCCACAGGGCGTGGGCGAAAAGCTCGGTACGGCGACGATTTCCGAGAAGGCGGGAGGTGGCCTCGAATTCAACGTCAATGTCACCGGCATTCCGGCGGGCGAGCACGGTTTTCATCTGCACACGACGGGTAATTGCGATCCGCAGGACAAAGACGGCAAACCGCAAGCCGGACTCGCGGCAGGGCCGCACTTTGATCCCGCTCATACCAAAACTCACTGAGGTCCGATGGGCACCGGCCACAAAGGCGATCTTCCCTTCCTGACCGCGACCGACCAAGGGATCAAAATGGTGGTTACGGCGCCGCATTTGGCAATGTCCGACGTCGAAGGCCGCGCCCTCGTTATTCACGCCGGTGGCGACAACTATACGGACCATCCCGAAAACGGCGGCGGCAAGGGACGCATCGCCTGCGGGATCGTTCCGAAAGGGTAACTGGCAATGCGTACGAAATCCGCTCTTGCAGTGATCGCTCCTGCGCTGATCTTCGCGGGCGCTGCAATAGCATTTGCGCCGCAGTCGATGGCGCAAGCTCCTGCGCCCGAGACGACTCCAGCCCCTCAAACGCCCCAGACCAAGCCCGCCGACGAGCCCAACGAACCTCTGAGTAAAAAGCTCGACAAGCACGAGGGCGTACTGAAGCCGCCCCCCGGCGTCGATCCCGAAATGCACAAGCAGCCGCCCGCGACGACCGGCGATAAAATGCCCATCATCGTGCCGCCAGGGGAACCGGGAGGCGATCAAAGCGTGCAGCCGAAATGATGGGCGTCGCTATACTGCTCATACCTACTTCGCGACGCGCTCGATCGCCGATGTCTCGATCGCGGATGTCGATGCCGGGTGAGAATCCGGATCCGCCGCGATCTCCACGCCCTTCGGAGCCTGCTCGCGCACGCGTTTCAGAAAACTCTGCAGGCTTGGCCCCCAGATATTCCACCCTTGCTGATCGTCGGCAATCGTGTGGCCGTCCGTTCCGTATGGCGGCAGGATGTGCTCCTCGACGCTTCCACCCGCTGCCGACCAAACCTGCGCAAGGCTCTCGGCGAGCTGCGGCCCGAAGTAGCTATCGTTCTTGGAATAGAACCAGATCGTCGGCTCATGCTCTTGGCTTGCATACTTCCGCGCTGCAGACAGCAGCTCCTTGGTTCCGCAAACGGCATTGGGCTGACCGTAGGCATGACCACCGCGGCCACCAGAGAAGTTTACGATCGCTTGGACTTGAGGAAGGTTGCGCGCCGAAAGCGCCAGCGACGCCCAGCCGCCCGTCGATACGCCGACGACGATCGCGCCATGAGGCTCGACGAAGGGTTGCTTCGTCATGTACGTCACCGCGGACGCTATGTCGTCCGCCGCGATATTTCCGGATGCGTAATGATCAGGATGCGCGCACGTCCCGATCGATTCCACCAGCGGACCACCGGTTGCGCCATGTCCACGCCGTTGCGGCAGCACGACGACATACCCCCGGTCCACGAACCATCGCGACATCCAGTAATAGACCGGCATCGAAACGGAGAGCCGCGTCGCTTCGTCGGTTCCGTGATTGATGACGACGAGCGGACGCTTCGGATCGACACCGGACGGGTCGGGCTCTGGCCGAAAGACTGTCGCGCGCATTTCGACTTTCGGATCGCCGCTCGGCAAAATCCAAAGCTGCTCGCGCATCCGTACGCCTTCAGGACCGAAAGCTCCGAATTTCTGCTCCCCCGCATGCGACGGCCCCGGAAAAATCACGAACGCCAACGTCAGAGCCGTGAGCAGCAAGGCAAAACCAGTCGCCCAGGCGGGCGAACATCCCCGAACGCAATTCATCGAATAAGCAATCCCCGTATCCCGCGCATTGCGCTGCAACATTGGAGCCCGCAGCGGCCACGGCGTCAAGCGGTAAACCTGCAATCGGTATAGAACCAAGGCGAGCAACCTCGCCACGCGCAGGACTGCGCCATTTTCCCCTTACGGAGCGCAAAACTCCCCATGAATACAGCGCTTATGCGCGAAGCGTCAAACGACCGCATGACGGTCGCGCAGCTGCCACAGCGCGCTGACCAAATGGCCCGTTGAAAACGCCAGCCATGAATTCGCCAAACTCTGCACCTGCGGAGATGAAATCTCACTCCCCGCGCAATCTCATCTCGCTTGACGCCCGATCATCGAAACTCAATGCCTTGTTGCGATCCCAAGCTGAGACGAACGACGAGTCCAAACATTTGTTCATTTTCATCGGACGCTTAGAGCTTTGCGGCACGTCGTCTTGAGCGCT
>JAICLG010000220.1 GCA_025927515.1 Hyphomicrobium sp. | reverse complement strand
GCGAGCGTCTCTCGACGCTTATAGATGCCAAAAAACTTGAGGTCGTCACGGCACTGCTGATGTTATCGCCTTTTACGCCGCTGATTTTTATGGGTGAGGAATGGGCGGAGCGGCGGCCCTTCTTGTACTTTACGGATTTCGATGGCGAACTCGGACGCGCTGTTCGCGAGGGCCGGCGCAACGAGTTCCGGAAGTGGTCGGCATTTGCCGATCCTACGCTGCGCGAGAAGATCCCAGATCCCAACGATCTGGCCACCGCTCGCTCGAGCATGATCGATTGGTCGAATGCGTCAGAGGAAAATCGCCACCTCGCGCTGATGAAACGTTTGCTGAAATTGCGCAAGGACAAACTTGCCTCCCACTTTAAGGACATCAAGCTTGCGGATGCGCGTGGCCAGGTCTGTGGGCCAAAGGCGGTTTGGGTGAGCTGGCCTATATCGGCCGGCCGGGCGCTAAACCTTTACTGCAATCTTGGCGATGATGCGTGCGAGGTGCCGCCCCTCGATCGAAACGGCGAGATATTATTCGCCTCGCGTGATCTCGTTCAATCCAGCGTTGAGAATGGTTCGCTGTCGGGAACGAGCACCGTTTTCAGTCTGGTGAATGGTTCTCATGGATGAGGCGCTTCTAAAGCTTACGGCTAAGTACGGCATCGAAGATTCCTATGTCAGCGCCACGGGCGAATGCCGTCCCATCCCGGACGACGTCAAACTAGGTTTGTTAAAGGCGATGGGGATCGGCGCGGTTCAGGCATGGGAAAGCGAGCAACAAGGGCTTTTTTTATCGTCAGATCATGAGCCGCCGCGTGGCTTGGCCTGTTATGTTCCCGATTGGCTACGGCACGATCGCGTCTGGGGGATCAGCACGCAGCTTTATGGGATTTCATCCAAGCGCAACCAAGGAATTGGCGATTTTGAGGATCTTGCGCGGCTGGCGGAGTTGGCAGCCGCGCGCGGCGCCGACTTCATCGGCGTAAATCCGCTGCACGCATTGTTCTGGGAAGATCCGGACCGATGCAGTCCCTATTTTCCTTCGACGCGTGAATTTCTCAATCCGCTTTACATTGCGATCGATATGCTTCCCGGCGCAAAGGCTCCGACAGCAGAGCAGCAAGAGTCCGCGGATGCATTACGCGATAGCAGCACCGTTGAGTACGCCGCAGTCGCCAAACTGAAGCATAGCGCGCTGCGCGACATCTTCATGCGGTCTTCATTGAAAGAGGACCCTGAATTCCTCCGATTTTGTGATGATCATGGAGGCGATCTCGAGGCCTTTGCGCGCTATGAAGCGCTTTGCGCGGTTATGGCGAGGATGGGTTACCAATCCGGCTGGCCGAACTGGCCGCACGAATATCAGGAGCCGCATTCGCGCTCCGTCTCGGATGTGCTGAAGGGCGAACGGGAAGAAGTCCTGTGGCACAAATGGCTACAGTGGCTCGCTCGCGATCAACTCGCGCAGGCGCAGAAGCGCGCGCTCGCTGCCGGCATGCGCATAGGGCTTTATCTCGATGTCGCTGTGGGTGTTGCCCCTGACGGAGCCGCAACGTGGAGTGATCGCGAGTTGGTGACGGCCGGGGCGCGCATAGGATGCCCGCCCGATGAGTTCAATGCGCTCGGGCAGGATTGGGGGCTGGCGCCGATTATACCGTCTGTCTTGCGTGATCGGAGCATGGAGCCGTTCGAAGAGGTGATGCGTGCGGCGGCTGAGTGTGCGGGCGCGGTACGGATCGATCATGCAATGGCACTCGAACGACTCTACTGGATACCTGCAGGTCGCGATGCGCGTGCGGGGGGCTATGTTAGATATCCGCGCGAAGACATGCTCGACGCGTTGGCGCGCGTTTCACAAAAAAACAAGACGATCATCATCGGCGAAGATTTGGGTACGGTTCCAGGCGACTTCCGTGCTCGGATGCAGGAGCGCGAGATTCACAGCTATCGCGTTTTCTATTTCGAACGCGATGATGCGGGGCAATTTGCCGATCCGCAGGTTTATCCCGAGATGGCACTGGCATGCATCGGAACGCATGACCTGCCGACGATTCGCGGTTGGTGGAGCGCTGGTGATATCGATACCCGCTTGAAACTCGGACTCGTCGCGGAGGATGGGGCGGCATCCGAATTCTCAGCACGACAGGAAGCTCGGAGTAAGCTGCTTGCGCTCCTCGCGCGTCATGGTTTCGATCACGTCCTCGAAGACTCGGCGTCGCAAGACATCTCCGACAGGATCGTCGCGGATCTTCATGCCTGCGTTGCGGAAGCGCCGAGTCGGCTATTTGCAATCCAACTTGAAGATATCGCCGGGGCGCGTCAGCAGATCAATTTGCCGGGCACTCACAAGGAATATCCCAATTGGCGGGCCAAGCTGCCGCTTAAGCTTGAGGACGTGTTCGACTTTCCGTTGGCCGCTCGAACGCTTGCCGCCGTCTCTCGGGTTCGGGCTCGTCGTCTATGACCACGCCGACCGCAACCTATCGCCTGCAACTGCGAAACGGCTTCACATTCGCTGACGCCGCGAAGGTGGTTCCGTATTTAGCCAAGCTTGGAATCTCTCACGTCTACCTGTCTCCGATTTTCCGCTCCGCGCCCGGTTCGACGCACGGCTATGATACGGTTGATTTCAACACAATTGAACCGGAACTCGGCGGCAGCAAAGGTTTCGACGCCTTGGTTGCTGAACTCGATCGTTTTGGGCTGAAGGCGCTCATTGATTTCGTGCCGAACCATATGGCGGCGCATCCCGATAATCCGTGGTGGAGGGACGTCCTAGAGTGGGGCGAGCGCAGCCGGTACGCAAATCATTTCGATATCGACTGGTCGGCGCCGAAGCTGCTCGTTCCCATTCTCGGTGGGCAATATGGCGATGTCCTTGCGGCAGGCGAGCTTAGAATCGACCTTGATCCTGACCGGGGCGAGTTCATTGTACGATATTTTGACAATGCGCTGCCTTTGAGCCCGACGACCTATTCTGCCGTGTTGGGATCCGTGAAAGACGAAGAGCTGCAGAAGCTCGCGAAACTTCCCCGCTGTTGTTTGCCTGCCGAGTGCGAGGACTTGAAAGCGGAACTGAAGCGTCTTTTCTCTTCGAGGCGTGACCCCATTGAACAGTGGCTTCGGCAGCTGAACGGACAGGTATCCGAAATTCATTCACTTCTTGAGCTTCAGCCGTGGCGGCTCGCCTATTGGCGGACCGCGCGAGAGATGCTGACCTATCGCCGTTTCTTTGAGATTTCGGATCTAATCGGTGTTCGCGTCGAACGACCGGAGGTCTTTGCGGACGTTCATCGGACGATTTTGGCGCTCATCCAATCCGGCAAAATCGACGGGCTTCGCATCGACCACATCGATGGGCTTGCAGATCCAAAAGGCTATCTCGATCAGCTTCGGCGCGCGACGGCAGCCAAGCCGGATTTGTATCTCGTCGTCGAGAAGATTTTAGGGGAGGGAGAGGATACCCGTGCGGAATGGCCGATCGACGGGACCACAGGGTATGAGTTCATCCGTGATGTGAGCACGCTTTTTGTAGCCGACGACTTATCGCGGCTAACTCAGGGATATAGTGAATTCACATCGGCTTCGCATGACTATGCGGCCGAGAGCCGCGCCGTTAAACGCCGGACGCTGTCCTTCAACCTCGCGGCGGAATTGCGGGGACTCGCGGCGATGGCGACAGCGATCGCCAACGCGAACGTCGCCACGCGGGACTTTGGACCCGAGACGTTGCGCGCAGCCATTGTCGAAGTGGCAGCTCATTTCGCGACGTATCGAACGTACGTCAATCGGGAGGGCGCAACTCCTGACGATTTGAAGGCCATACAGTCCGTCGCCCAGCGTGCGAAATCTGGCCGCGAGATCGAAGATCCCGCTGCGATCGATTTCGTTATATCGCTCATCAGCGGACGCCCTCTATCTCCCTCGCTCAAAGCTGATGCCGAGGCGTTCGCAGTCAAATTTCAGCAGGCCACCGGGCCGCTGATGGCAAAGGCCGTCGAGGATACCGAGTTCTACAGGTTCAACCGGCTGATCGCGCTTAATGAGGTCGGAGGTGAACCGGAGCATCCGCGTCGCGGCATAGAAAGCTTTCATCGAGCGATGACACGGCGCCAGTCGCTTGCGCCGCGCGCGCTGAGTGCGACGGCGACGCATGATACGAAGCGAGGCGAGGACGCGCGGGTGCGCCTTTATGGTCTCAGCAAGGTTCAAGAGGAATGGTGCTTGGCGGCCGAGCGTTGGCGCCGATTATTGGGTGAAGCCCGTGCAGCGGGTCTCGACGGCGAAGCCGAGTGGCTTTTCTTCCAGACACTGGCCGGCGTGTGGCCAATGGACGGAAATCTATCGGTCGGCTTAGTCGAACGAATCGAGCAGTTCATGATCAAGGCGGCGAGGGAGGCAAAGCTTCATACAAGTTGGACGAATCCGAGTTCTGAGTATGAAGATCGCATCACCGCGTTTGTTCGCCGTGCTCTCGTATCGGGGAATCCGTTCCTCGAAGATTTCACGCGCACAATTGCGCCTCTTGCGAATGCCGGTGCTGCGGCAAGCCTGGTTCAAACCGTACTAAAAGTTTTTGCGCCAGGTGTTCCCGATATCTACCAGGGCACGGAGTTGTGGGATTTTTCTCTCGTCGATCCGGACAACCGCCGAGCGGTGAATTTCGAGATGCGGCAGCGCCTCCTCGAACTTTGCACGGAAGAACGCTGCTACGATGAGGCCGATTGGCGAGACGGCCGCATCAAGCTCGATGTCTTGCGGCGAAGCCTCGCTTTGCGCCGAAACATCGATCTCGTGTCTGCGAGCTATGAGCCGCTGGACGGAGAACTGCCCCCGAGGTGCTTCGCATTCATGCGCCGGTGCGGCGGCCGTCCAATTATTGTGATCGGCGCTGTTCCCAACCCGACAGACTATCAAGGCTCAAGGCGTTTCAATTTCGCGGGAGTTTTCCCGGGGGCGGCAACTGTGAGCTTGCCCAAAGACGTGCAACAGCAAAAGTTTTGCGACGTGTTTGCGGGAACACATCATATGGCTTGTGCTCACCTTATCAAATTAGCGGAGGTCTTG
>JAICLG010000124.1 GCA_025927515.1 Hyphomicrobium sp. | reverse complement strand
CCTGCCCGCTCGCCTCAGTTCATCCGCCAGATCGCGAAATTGAGCGCCGCCGCGAACGACACCCACGCCAGATAGGGCAGATAAAGATAGCTCGCACGCCGCTCCACGTGCCACGCCGCGGCGATGAATGCCACTATCGCCAACCACAACAGCGCGATGTCGGCAAGCGCAATCGAAATTTCATGGCGACCAAACATCAGATACGACCAGAGGCCATTGAAAAAGAGGCCGACGCCCCAAACGATGATGGCTGGCGACCATCCGGCCGCCCGCCACGCCAGCCAACCGGCGACTGCAATGATGACGTAAAGGATCGGCCAAACGACCGGGAAAACCCAATTGGAAGGCGTCCACGTCGGCTTGTTGAGAGCCGCGTACCAATCACCCGGCAGGAACTGCGCGCCAGTGTACGCGGCAAGCACGACGAGCGCAGCGAAAACCGCCAATGAACTGATATTCCGCAACGCCAGTCCTCCATTTTCGCTTTTACAGGCTAAAGAACGTTCCGACCGGTTTCGGCTATATTCCGCCTCCGCACATCAGCGCTCAACAGGAAGGGCATCCGAATTCATGCTCATGGTCAAGACCCGGCTGGGACCGAGCAGCATTGCCGGTATCGGCCTTTTCGCCGATCAGGACATAGCCAAAGGCACCGTCACCTGGCGCTTCATGCCGGCTTACGATCGGCTGCTGACGCAGACCGAAATCGAGGCTCTGACCGAACCCGCCCGCTCAAGCATCCTGGAGCATGTCTATCTGAACGCCGAAAGCGGCCTCTTCGTCCTGTGCGCCGACAACGCTCGCTTCATGAATCACGCCGATGATCCAAACACGGCCGGCGTTCACCAGCCGGGCGCGATCGAAGGTTATGACGTCGCGACGCGCGATATTCGTGCGGGCGAAGAGCTGACCTGTGACTATCGCACCTTCGACGCTCACGTTGACGTCAAGCTCGGCACGGCGAAGTAGCGCCGCGCCTACTGACCCGTACCGACCCCGGCTGCTGCGGCCGCGGCAAGCTTCCGGCTCCCGCGCCGGCGCTTGACCTGGAGCGCCCGTAAGACTTCCGCGCCCATGATCCGGCGCTGCAGATAGGGCGAGAAATATCCCGCATATCGCCGCCACAGATCTGCACGCCGCCAGTCTTCTCCCGAAACATGACCTCGGCAATGCGGTGAGCCGCATGAGCAGTTGAACTCGTCGTAGGGCGAGCCGTCGCTCATCGCGTAGTCGTAGGTGATCTCCTCACCCGGCTGGATGTCACGCATCGCGACCAGGGTGATCTGCCCCGAAAGCCCGGCGTTCGGATCGCAGCTATGGTTCACATAGTCCGGCGGCTCGCAGTCCGACAGGGAAACCAGATATTGGTTTTCTTCGACCTGCAGCGAATAACGCCGGACTGTCGGAGGCATCCCGTTCAGCTCTTCGCCGCTGACGAGTGTGCCGCTCCAAACGACGATCAGCTCACCTTTGGCGATAGCTTCCCGCGCAACGACCGTATGGCCGCCGCGGTTCGGTATCGGATGAACGTCGCATTTCGGAGAGAGGAAGGAGTGGGCCCTACCGCTCATTCAATGACCTCAATTGGCCGCAACGAGCGGGGCACGTAGCCAAAAGCAAAGCATGGCGCGTATCCCTCGATTTGCCGTCAGCCTGGCGGCAAACGTCGCATCACATAGTTTCGCCGTGTGCGATGTCAACGGCGAAAAATAGGCAATTGCGTGTTTAAGCGCCGCTCACTTTTTATTTCCGAGATTCCGCATTCCGGCAAAAAATGCAGGAAGTTATTGGATGCTCGCGCGTCGTCGCTTCGGGCGCGAAGAGCCTTCAGGCGCCGGTGCCGGAAAACCGCAATCCACAGAAACGTAGGTTCAAGCAGTGCGCGCCAGGACGGCAATGAAAAAGCCATCCGTGCCGTGACGGGCCGGTGTAAGCAGGAGCGAGTCCGTTCGACCATCCGCCGAATGGAGCGGGCCACCGGGCAGAGAAGCGGCCGCCCAAGCATCCTTCGTTGCTACGATCTGGAAATCGCTGCGGTCCTTCAGGAAAGCGGCGACCTGATCCGTGTTCTCCTCGGGCAGAATTGAGCACGTCACATAGATGAGCCTTCCGCCGGGCTTCACCAACGACGACGCCCGGGCGAGAACCGCGCGCTGCTCAGCTTGCCGGGCAGCCAACGCCTCGGGCTTGAGACGCCACTTGGCATCCGGACGACGGCGCCACGTCCCGGTCCCGGTGCAAGGAGCGTCGGCCACGACGATATCGAATCTCGGTCCCAGCGCCTCAAGGGCCGCTTCATCCCCGGCCCGCAGCACCTGCACGTTGCGAACGCCCGCCCGCTTGATCCGCTCGAAGATCGGCTTCAGCTGATGCCGGTCCGCGTCATAGGCATAAAGCTGGCCGGTGTTCTGCATCATGGCCGCGAGCGCCAGGGTCTTGCCCCCTGCCCCAGCACAGAGATCGAGCACTTGCTTTCGCGGCCCCGCTCCAGATAGGAGCGCAGCGATCTGCGAGCCTTCATCCTGGATCTCGAACCACCCCGCCTGAAAAGCAGCCTCGGCTTGTAGGTTCGGCGTTCGCTGTGCTCCGACGGGCGGAGGAACGCGGAGGCCGATCGGCGAGACCGGGCACGGCGAAGCCGCGAACGGCGTGAGCGCCTTCAAAACTCTTTCCGGAGTCGCCTTCAACGTATTGACGCGAAGGTCGGCCGGAGCCCGCCGCGCCATCGCCTCGCCCTCGCCAACCGCATTGGCGCCGAATTGTCGGGCAAATGAGGGCCACAGCCAATCCGGAATGTCGGCCCGCGCCGCATCGGGAGCCCCGCTCATGTCACGCGTCAGACCCGCGCGTTCCTGATCCGACAGCGGTGATGGCGAATGGTCGGCACCGTCGCAAGCCTCGATGACAGCATCCGGAGACAGTCCCAGCGCAACTGGGGCCGCGCCAATGGCCAGCGCGCGGGGCGTATCGGCTCCGAGTGCCCACGCCAGCGACGCGCGCCGGCGAAGCGCGTCATAGACGAGCCCGCCGATGGCATTGCGGTCGCCGGAACCGGCAAAGCGATGCGCCTTGCCCCAGTCGGTGAGCGCGATAGCGACGGGCTGGTAGCGGTTGAGGATCGCCTCCAGAACCTCGATCGCCGCGGCGATGCGGGCCCCAGGTCTCATATGATTTCCATTCAGATGCCAGTCAGGATTTTGACGGCGAATATGATCCACATCGCGAGTAGCGCGACGAGCCCGCCGCCATAAACGCGTCCGCGCAGCAGGACGATATTGTTGGTGGTGTGGATGTAAGCGTGGACGACGCGCAAGATGACGAAAATCCACGCGAGCACGAGCAGCAACACATCTCCCACGCGCGTGATCAGGATGAACGCGATCAGAACATAGAAGAGAACGGGCAGCTCAAGCTGGTTCTTGAATGCATTGCCAAACTGCGTGGTCCTTTTCGGCCACCCGGGCTCACCAAGCGCGATGTCGTCTGGTCTGACCTCGCCGCTTCGAAGGCTTGAGACGCGTCCAAACGCCGTCCTCAAAAGCAAAGCGAACGTGAGAAAGACGAGGACGAAAACCGGCAGCAGAAAGTCGGCGACGGTCATTGATGACCTCCGTGTTGTGGCGACCGAAACGCGAAACTATATGCCGGAACCCGGATAATTGGGACTTTCGCGCGTAATCAACACGCCATGCGCATGACTTTCCCGGATGCCCGCAGGCGAAATACGCACGAACTTGGCGCGCTTCTGGAAGTCCGGGATCGTCTTGGCGCCGAGATAGCCCATTCCTGCCCGCAAGCCGCCGACCAGCTGATGCACGACCGAATCCATCGGCCCCTTGTAGGGAACCTGCCCCTCGATCCCTTCCGGGACGAGCTTCAGCGTATCGCGAACCTCAGCCTGGAAGTAGCGATCGGCCGAACCTCGCGCCATCGCGCCAACCGAACCCATGCCCCGGTACGACTTGTACGTGCGCCCTTGGTAGAGATACGTCTCGCCGGGAGCTTCATCCGTGCCCGCGAGCAGTGATCCAATCATCACGCAGGACGCTCCCGCCGCGATCGCTTTCGCGATGTCGCCCGAAAACCGGATGCCGCCGTCGGCGATCACCGGAACGCCTGCGCGCGCCGCCTCCTTTGCGCACTCCATCACCGCCGTCAGCTGCGGAACGCCGACGCCCGCAACGATCCGCGTCGTACAGATAGAGCCCGGACCGATGCCGACCTTGATCGCGTCGGCGCCTGCATCGATCAAAGCTTTCGTAGCGTCTGCCGTCGCGACGTTTCCGGCGACGACCTGCGCACTGTTCGACTGCTTCTTGATGCGCGCGACCGCTTCAATGACCTTCAGCGAATGTCCGTGGGCCGTATCGACCACGATGACGTCGCAACCGGCATCGATCAACCGCTCGGTGCGCTCGTAACCATCCTGCCCAACGGTCGTCGCCGCGGCGACGCGCAAACGTCCTTCCCCGTCCTTCGATGCGTGCGGATACTTCGCCGCCTTCTCGATGTCCTTGACTGTGATGAGCCCGATGCAGTTCTCCTGCTCGTCGACGACGATGAGCTTCTCGATCCGGTTCTGGTGCAGCAGACGCTTGGCTTCTTCCTGCGAGACGCTGCGCTTGACCGTAACCAGGTTGTCTCTTGTCATCAGCTCCGAGACGGGCTGATCGATCCTCGTGGCGAAACGGACGTCGCGGTTCGTCAGGATGCCGACGAGCTTGCCCTTTCCGGCGCTGCCGTCGGGTGCCTCATACGAGCTTTCGACGACTGGAACACCGGTCACGCCCTTGTCGGCCATTAGCTTCAGCGCTTCGCCCAACGTCTTGCGCGGAGATATGGTGACGGGATTGAGGACGATGCCGCTCTCGTAGCGTTTCACCTGCGCGACGTGGCGCGCCTGTTCCTCGATCGTCAGATTGCGATGCAAGACGCCGATGCCGCCTTCCTGCGCCATCGCAATGGCGAGCCGGGCTTCTGTCACCGTATCCATCGCCGACGAAAGAAGCGGGATGCTGAGCCGTACCGATTTTGTGAGCTGGGTCGAGACGTCGGCCTGCCCCGGCATCACGTCCGAGGGACCGGGCACGAGCAAGACGTCGTCAAAGGTAAGCGCAACCCCCGTGTCGAGCGAAAGGCTCGAAGTCATGCGGATTTCTCCAGATTTTGGGGGGCGACACGTTCGGGCCCCCTAGGGCAGAACATTGTCGCGCGGTCTATAGCACCAAGGTCCGGGGCATGGAAGCGTCTCGTCCCGCGTCAAATCGTTATGCCGCCAGGAATTTCGGGCTGCGCGGCCAATGTGGAGCACACACGCGTCACATGGCTGTCGTGGAAGTCTGACAAGTTTCGTGTACGGGGTGCAAGTCCCCATTGGATTCTTCTTGGATTAGATATGGTTGACGGGCGGTCATTGATCGGAGCGTGCGTGGCCGCCGCCGGGCTGATCATGCTCTGCACGTCGCTGTCCACGATCGACGCTTTTCCCGCCGCCCAACCCTGGCGCAAGGATGGATTGCATCCCGTCGCTGCATTGGCCTGGGCGCAAGCGCACTGCGATTCGCCGATGAAGCTCGCGCCGGGAACGCCGAAGCTCCAGATGGACGATATGCTGGAGATTTCCTCCAAGCTCGACAGGATCGAGGAACGGAGAGGTCACGGGACGGCCTGCGCGAATGCAGAGGCGCTGGCCGCGAGCGTCGCGCAAGCAGGCAAGCCCGAGACGTCAAACCAGGACATCGCCTTTGCCCGCGATCCTCAGTCGCGCTGACCGCCGCGAAAGCCCGTCGCCAGGACATAAAGCTCGGAACTTTCTGCCCGGCTCGCTGGCGGTTTCACATGCCGGACGATTCTGAAATCGCGCTTCAGCGCATCAAGCAGATCGCGCTCCGTCCCGCCTTGAAAAACCTTGCAGAGAAAGCTCCCGCCCGGTTCGAGCACATCGGCCGCGAATGCGGCGGCGGTTTCGGCGAGCCCCATGATTCTCATGTGATCCGTCTTGGCGTGACCAACCGTCGGCGCTGCCATATCCGAAAGCACGACATCGGCCCGACCGCCGCGCAGGCGGGACTTGAGCATGTCCTCCGCCGCCGGATCAGTGAAATCCATCTCGATGATCTCGACGCCCGGAAGCGGCTCGAAATTCAGATAGTCGATGGCCACCACCTGGCCTTTGCCATCGCTCGCCTTGACGCGCTCGGCCGCAACTTGCGACCAGCCGCCGGGCGCTGCACCGAGATCAATGACGCGTTGTCCGGCCTTCAGAAAGTTGTAGCGCGCATCAATTTCGCGAAGCTTGTAAGCCGCCCGCGACCGGAGACCTTCGCGTTTCGACGCGGCCACATAGGGGTCATTCAACTGCCGCTCGAGCCATCGCGCCGAAGACACCGACCGCTTGCCCGCCGTCTTGACCTTTTTATGAAGCAGACGCTGTCCGCCGCTCAAACTTTGGCGGCTGCCCTTCCCGCCGCCCGATTTGCTGCTCGTCACGGCGCGGATCCGTTGCTCGGCCGCCGCGACCGGCTACGCCGGCGACGCCCCGTCCGCCAGACGCCGTCTTCCATCATCAATCGCATCAATATGCCTTCGCGAAGCCCACGATCGGCGACGCGTAATCGCTCGGCGGGCCAAAGTTTCAAGATCGCATCGAGAATCGCGCACCCGGCAAGTACAAGATCGGCACGCTCCCGTCCAATGCAGGGTTCCGCCACGCGCTCCTCATAACCGAGTCCCAGCAGCCGCGATGTTACGTCTTCGATCTCCGGCAAACTCAGCCAAATTCCATCGATGCGCTTTCGGTCATAACGTTCAAGACCAAGCAAGACACCAGCGATCGTCGTCACGGTGCCGGATGTACCGAGAAAATGAACGCGACGCCCGACAAGCTGTTCGCGAAAGCGATGCGCCGCCTCGAATGGCGCGAGCAACTGCGCGACGGCATCCGACATCGCAGCAAAACTTTGCGGCGTAACCACCCGTCCGTCGAACCGTTCCGCAAGCGTCACGACGCCAACCGGCAGCGATTCCCAGGCAACGATCGCGTCATTGATGTCGGTGCGCCCCGTCAGCAGATCGCGCCGCGAGCCGAGCCGCGTCATGTCGAGCCAAATGATTTCCGACGATCCACCGCCGATGTCGAAGACCAGAACGAACTCGGCATCGGGATCAACCAGCGTCGCACAGCCGGCAACCGCAAGCCGCGCTTCGATTTCCGGCGTCAACACCTCGATATCGAGGCCGAAATCGTCCCTGACTTTCGTAACGAACGATTGCCCGTTAGCTGCCACCCGGCACGCCTGCGTCGCGACCATGCGGGCTCGCGTCACGCGATGACGATGGAGCTTTCCCGCACACACCTTCAGAGCTTCCATCGTGCGGTTCATGGCCTGGTCGGAAAGCTGGCCCGTTTGGCTGACGCCTTCGCCCAGGCGAATAATGCGCGAGAACGCATCAACGACGCGAAATCCGCGCCGGGACGGACGCGCAAGCAGGAGACGGCAATTGTTTGTTCCGAGATCGAGCGCGCCGTAGATCGGATCGGCGGATTGAGATGCGCCTCTCAGTGATACGCCGCCGCCGGGGCGGCCGAGAGCCCCGCCACCGGCGCCTTGCGCGTCGGAAAATGAACCGGTTTGTAGCTCCGCCGTCCCGCCGCCGCCACGGAATCTAGTGCGCCCGTCGAAGTGATGATGATCGCGGCCGTTAAGGCGCCGCTGCGCGCCTTGCAAAGTTGACCCTTCGTCGTCGGAATTTGGCCGCCGCTCTGCACCAGTCGGCGCGTCGGGACCTGTGCTGACAGGCTTCAACTTTTTGCTCTCCAGGACCTGGTATGACGGCGGCTCGCCGCAACTGAGCCGTGTTCTTCAGGCCGATGATCTGGACCTCGGTTGTGACGAGTGTAGCAGGTCAGAGACGGGCGTAAAGCAGGCGCACGCATATCTACGATTGGCCGAGGTTGGCACGCACCGACGCCGACAGTGATCGATTTACGCGGTTCAGAAACGAGCGAACTGGAGCATTATGCCGTCTTGGCCGGCGCTCTCTCGTTGCACCGTGCGCGGATGGCCCGCAGCATGGGCGATGCCGAGCAACGATCCGCTCGGGGTGTATTTGGAACCTAGGTGCGACAAGCCCCAGCGCGCCAGCCCACCACGCAAATCACTGAAAGATGGGGCAGCGGCAAGGTCGAACTTGCAGAGGGGAAAGCCTGCTGCTATGACCCGCCCTCCGGCGAAGCGACTTCGCTCGATCCCGGCATTGGGGGATCGTCTAATGGTAGGACTGCAGACTCTGACTCTGCCTGTCTAGGTTCGAATCCTAGTCCCCCAGCCAACAAGGAATGTTTGAATTTCAATAGGTTACATGTGACTTCCAAGAGCATCTAACCATAATTCTAACCCAATTTTTTGCTATTT
>JAICLG010000157.1 GCA_025927515.1 Hyphomicrobium sp. | reverse complement strand
CTCGATCGCGTCTATCTTCCTCTCGAAGACATGGCGCGGCACAAAGTCGATGTGGCTGCTCTTGCCAAGCCGAAGTCTTCAAGCGAACTGCTGGCGTGTCTTCGCGAGCTTGCGAGCCGAACGGCTGAACTCCTGCCCGAGGCATCGCAGTTACCAGGGAAAGTTTCCGATTTGCGTCTCGGCGTCGAGACGGCCGTGATCGCGGGGCTTGCCTCGGAATTGATCCATCTTCTCAAGACTCGTGATCCACTGGCCGATCGGGTCCACCTCTCGAAGCCGCAAGCAGCTCTGATCGCGGGGCGTGCTGCGGCTTCGACACTTCTAGCGCGAGCCACAAGCAGGCGCGGGGCTTATCAAGCCGTCAGGGATGATGCCGCATGACATCCGAAGCACAGATTTTGGTTCCCGAGGAGACGCCGGCGGCGTCCCGCAGCTCGTTCTATGCGGCCATGCGTGTTTTGCCGCTCGATCAGCGCGATGCGATGTATCATGTCTATGCCTTCTGCCGGGCCGTGGACGACGTTGCCGATGGCGGCGGTCCGCGAGACGTGCGTATGGCCGAGCTCTCGCGTTATCGTTCTGATATCGATCAGCTCTACGCGAGCGGCCGAACGACGCCGCGGACATGTGATCTCGCGTATCCGATCGCCAAATACGGGCTCAAAAAAAGCGATTTTATTGCTGTCGTCGATGGCATGGAGATGGATATCGTTCGCGATATTCATGCGCCCGACTGGAAGACGCTCGATCTTTATTGTGACCGCGCAGCTTCCGCGGTCGGTAGGCTGTCGGTACAGATCTTCGGCATCGATGGAGATCTCGGCATAGAACTCTCGCACCATTTGGGGCGGGCCTTGCAGCTGACGAATATCCTGCGCGACGTCGACGAGGACGCCGCGATGGGGCGCCTCTATTTGCCCAAGGAAGCGCTGCGCGATGCGGGGATCGACGTAACCGATATCGATCAGATCCTTGTGCATCCGGCGCTGGATCGTGTTTGTCGTGGTATCGCGCAGAAAACGAGAAACCACTACTATCGCTCGGAAGAGATCATGGCGCGCTGCCCGCGCCGTGCGGCCCGGTCGCCTCGCATGATGGCGACGGTCTATCGCGGTATTCTCGAGAAGCTTATTGCTCGGGGCTGGCACGCGCCGCGCGCTGATGTGCGCCGTTCAAAGCGCTACGTTCTTTGGGCGGTGCTGCGAGACGGCATCTTCTAATGACCTCCGGGACGACGCACATTGTCGGGGCCGGTCTTGCCGGCCTGTCGGCGGCTGTCCAGCTCGTGCGCCAGGGCCGCAAGGTCGTCGTGCACGAATTGGCGCGGCACGCTGGCGGGCGATGCAGATCGTATTACGAGCCGACGCTCGGCCTTACCATCGACAATGGCAACCATCTCCTTTTATCGGGCAACAAGAGTGCGCTCGACTTTCTGGATGTGATCGGCGGCCGTCACTTGCTTGCCGGCCCCGCGCAGTCGGAATTTACATTCTGTGATGTCAAATCCGGCGCGCGCTGGGTGCTGAGGCCAAATGAGGGAAGGTTGCCCTGGTGGGTTTTTTCCGAGCGGCGTCGCGTCCCGGAAACGCGAGCCTTGGACTACGTCCGCCTCGGCCGCCTCTTGTTCGCCAACAGCGACGAAACCGTGACCGACAAGATCGATAGCAGCACGGGCGTTTATCGGAAGCTGATGTACCCGGTCTTGCTTGCGGCTTTGAATTGCAATCCGGCCGAAGGCTCGGCTTCGCTGGCCGGGGCGATCGTCCGGGAAACGCTGGCGCGCGGCGGCTGGGCTTGCCGTCCGTTGATCGCCGCACATGGACTGGGTCCGGCGCTCGTCGATCCTGCCATCGCGTTCATTCGGAAGAACGGCGGCGACGTCCGTTTCGATAATGCCTTGCGCGGGCTCGAATACCAAAACGGTTGCGTCCGCTCTCTGAAATTTGCTGAGAGCAGCCTCGATCTAGAGCCGGGTGACAGTGTCATTCTTGCCGTGCCTGCGTGGGTGGCTCGGACGCTTGTTCCGGAACTCAACGTTCCGACGGAATATCGCGCGATCTTCAATGCTCATTTCAAAATCGCGGCTCCCGCGAACATGCCAAAAATTATCGGAGTCATCAACGGGACGACGGAATGGCTGTTCGCGTTCGAAGATCGTTTGTCGGTGACCGTCAGTAATGCGGATCGCTTCAATGATGCCGAACGCGAACCGGTCGCACGGCAAATCTGGAGCGAGGTTGCGAAAATCGCCGGACTCAAGGACGCATTGCCGCCGTGGCAGATCGTCAAGGAGCGGCGCGCGACTTTTGCCGCGACGCCCGCCCAAAATGCGCTCAGGCCTTCAGCCCGAACGCAATGGTCGAATCTGCTGTTGGCGGGGGATTGGACGGCGACGGGCCTGCCGGCAACGATCGAAGGTGCAATCCGCTCCGGCGAGACGGCGGCCAAGCTGGCGACGGCGAAGGGTTTCTGATAGGACGCTAGGCTTCCGGGAGAGCCTCAATGGAAATCGACGCAGCAATGAAGTTTGCTCATCCTGAGAAGGTGTCGGCGCGGGAGGTTGGCCGGCCCGAACTCGACGCAGCTATTTCGGCTGCCCAACGGTCGCTCCTCGCGCTTCAACGCGACGACGGTCATTTCGTGTTCGAGCTTGAGGCCGACGCGACAATTCCAGCCGAATACGTGCTGATGCGGCATTATCTCGGCGAGCCCGTCGATGCAGTGCTCGAAGAAAAGATCGCGCGCTATCTGCGGCGCATTCAATCGAAGGATGGCGGCTGGCCGCTGTTCCACGATGGCATTTCAAACATCAGTGCTGCGGTGAAGGCCTACTATGGCCTGAAGATGATCGGCGACTCGCCCGATGCTCCGCACATGCAAAAAGCGCGGGCCTGGATCTTGTCGCAAGGCGGCGCATCGCACAGCAACGTCTTTACGCGCAATCTGCTCGCGCTCTTCAGCGCCATTCCATGGTCCGGCGTGCCGGTGATGCCGGTGGAGATCATGCTGCTGCCGCGCTGGTTTCCATTTCATATCGACAAGATTTCGTATTGGGCGCGCACGGTGCTCATTCCGCTGACAGTGCTCAACGCGTTGAAGCCAAAAGCTCGGAATCCGAAAGGCGTCGGTATTTCCGAACTGTTCGTCACGCCGCCCGAGCAGGTCCGGCATTGGCCGAAAGGACCGCATCAAAAGTTTCCGTGGTCGCAGGTCTTCGGCGGCATAGACCGCGTGCTGCGACTGTTCGAGCCGTTGTTTCCGAAGTCGTTGCGCAAAAAGTCGATCGATAAGGCCGTCGCGTTCGTCACCGAACGCCTGAACGGTGAAGACGGTCTCGGCGCAATTTTTCCGGCCATGGTCAATTCGCTGCTGGTTTACGATGCGCTTGGCTATCCGCACGATCATCCGAACTACGTCACGGCGCGCGGCTCGATAGAGAAGCTGCTCGCGGTGAAGGATGGTGAAGCCTACTGCCAGCCGTGCCTGTCACCCGTTTGGGATACGGCGCTCGTCGCTCACGCGCTGATGGAGGCCGGTGGTGCAGAGGCCGAAGCAAGCACCGTTCGCGCCTTGGCGTGGTTGAAACCGCTGCAGGTTCTCGACACTGTCGGAGACTGGGCCGCGACGCGCCCCAATGTTCGTCCCGGCGGCTGGGCCTTTCAGTACGCCAATCCGCATTATCCGGACACTGACGATACCGCCGTCGTTGCGATGGCGATGGATCGCGCAGCAGGCAGGAACCTCGTGAAAGACGACAGCTATCGCGGCGCGATCGCGCGCGCCAGCGAGTGGGTCGTCGGGATGCAAAGCAAGAATGGCGGATGGGGCGCCTTCGACGCCGACAACACGTACGAATACCTGAACCAAATTCCGTTCTCGGATCACGGCGCGCTTCTCGATCCGCCGACGGCTGACGTTTCAGCACGGTGCGTTTCGATGTTGGCGCAACTCGGAGCGCGGCGGAACACAAGCGCAGAACTCGACAAGGCGCTCGCCTATCTTGAACGCACTCAGGAGAAAGACGGAAGCTGGTACGGCCGTTGGGGCATGAACTACATTTACGGCACGTGGTCGGTGCTCTGTGCGCTGAATGCTGCAGGCGTTGATCCCTCATCGCGATCGATGCGCAAGGCCGTCGATTGGCTCGTGTCGATACAGAACTCCGATGGCGGCTGGGGTGAGGACGGCGAGAGCTACAGCCTCGACTACAAGGGCTATGAGCCAGCACCGAGCACAGCGTCGCAGACGGCGTGGGCGCTGATGGGATTGATGGCTGCCGGTGAGGTTGATCATCCGGCCGTCAAGAAGGGTATCGCGTATTTGACGTCCGAGCAGGGCGGCGACGGCTTCTGGGGCGAAGAGCGCTTCACCGCAACGGGGTTCCCACGCGTCTTTTATCTTCGCTACCACGGTTACTCGAAATTCTTCCCGCTGTGGGCATTGGCGCGGTACCGGAACCTCAAATCGGCCAACACCAAATCCGTTCTTGTCGGGATGTGACGCCGTGCAAGCTCCCGGCTTCGCCGTTGCTGCGACCGGCCTGCGAGCAGAGGCGCGCATCGCCGAACGTTCGTCCGGTGTGAAGGCTGTCGCCGGCGGAGGTGACGAAGCACGGCTTGCAGCATTGCTCGAGCGCGCGATCCTTGGCGGCGCGCGGGGGCTTATCAGTTTCGGCATCGCCGGGGCCTTGCAGCCGGAACTGACACCGGGCACGTGCATCATCGGAACGACCGTCTTGAATGATGCTCAGAGGTTCGAGGCGGATGACGCGTGGATGGGCCGGTTGCTTGCCGTGCTTCCGGATGCCCGCCGTGGGCCGATTATGGGTTCTTCGAAAGCCGTGGCCGACGTCAACGAGAAGGCTGCGCTCTATCAGGCGACGGGTGCGGTGGCTGTCGATATGGAAAGCCACGTCGTCGGGCGCATTGCGGCTGCGCACGGATTGCCGTTCGCGGTCCTGCGCGTGATCGCCGACGATGCTGGGCAACAGCTGCCGCCCGCCGCAGTCGGCGGCATGAAGCCGGACGGAACGCCGGATATTGCGGCCGTGCTCAAATCCCTCGCTTCGCAGCCCAGTCAGCTTCCGGACTTGATCCGAACCGCCTTCGCGGCCCGACGGGCGATGGCAGAGCTACTCCGCTGCCACCGTCTTGTGGGCGCTGGCCTCGGCTTCGTCGATCTCGGCTAATTTCTTTTCGACGTGGCGCGAGAAGACGAACTCTGCCGGGCGCTGATTGGCGAGTGGAATATCGGGTGCCATCGGGCCATCGGTCTTGACGCCCTTGAGCGCAACGGCGGCGAGCTTCCACGGGCGCTTGACGGCATCGACGACGGCCGTCGCTTCAAAGCCCGAATGGACCATGCAGTCGGCGCACTTCTCGTAGTTGCCGGTGCCGTACTTGTCCCAATCGGTCCCTTCCATCAGCTCCTTGAAGGTCTTTGCGTAGCCTTCGCCGAGCAGATAGCAAGGCCGCTGCCAGCCGAAGACGGTCCGCGTCGGGTTACCCCAAGGCGTGCACTGATAGGTCTGGTTGCCGGCGAGGAAGTCGAGGAACAGCGCGGACTGGAAAAACGGCCAGGCGCGGCCGCCGCGGCCGCGTTTCAGAATGTCGCGGAAGATCTGTTTGGTTTTCGTGCGGTTCAGGAAGTGCTGTTGATCGGGCGCGCGCTCGTAGGCGTAGCCCGGCGAAATCGTAATGCCGCCGATGCCCATAGCTTTGACATCGTCGAGGAACTTCGCGACACGCTCCGGCTCTGCGTCGCTGAAAAGCGTGCAGTTGATGTTGACGCGGAAGCCTTTTTCCTTGGCGATCCGGATGGCTTCGACCGCGCGGTCGTAAACGCCTTTCTGACAGACCGACTTGTCGTGCATCTGCTTGTCGCCATCGAGATGGATCGACCAGTTGAAGCGTTTGTGCGGCTTATAAAGATCGATCTTCTTTTCGAGCAGCAGCGCGTTGGTGCAGACGGTGACGAACTTACCCTTGGCGAGCGCGCCGTTGACGATCTCGGGCAGCTCCTTGTGAAGCAGGGGCTCGCCGCCCGCCATGACGACGACGGGCGCGCCGCATTCGTCCATCGAATGGAGAGCGTCGGCCACCGAGATCCGCTGGTTCAGGATCTTGTCGGGATAATCGATCTTGCCACAGCCCGCGCATGCGAGGTTGCAGCGAAAGAGCGGCTCCAGCATCAGCACGAGCGGATACCGCTTGCGGCCCGTCAAGTGCTGCTTCAGCACGTAAGCACCGATCGACAGTGCTTGGTCTAATGGAATTCCCACCCCTCAAGGCTCCTTCTAGCGATGCTTACACCCCGTGCCCTGGCTCACGAGGCTTTGAGCAATTCAGGCGGCAAGCGGAAGGTAATTTTTTCCTCGACGCCTTGCAGCGCCTTGATTTCGATAGGCTCCAGTCTAGCCAACGCCCCGATTACGTCATCGACAAGGACATCCGGCGCAGACGCCCCTGCAGTTACGCCGATGGCTTCCTTTCCGGCAAGCCATTCCGGATCGACTTGCCGGCCATCTGCGACGAGATAACTCGGGATTCCGCATTCTTCCCCGATTTCCCGAAGCCGGTTGGAGTTCGAGCTGTTGGCAGACCCGACCACGAGAAGAACGTCGACGTGCCTGCAGAGATCGCGAACGGCCGTCTGGCGGTTCTGGGTGGCATAGCAGATGTCGCGTGTCTCGGGGCCTATGACGTCGCTGAAACGGGCCTTAATGGCCTCGATTGTCTGCCGCGTGTCGTCAACGCTAAGGGTCGTCTGGGTGATGTAGGCAACGGGCGTGTCGTCGGGGATGTCGAGGTTCAGCACGTCGCCCCGTGTTTCGACGAGATGAACAGGCCCGGTGATTCGGCCGAGCGTGCCTTCGACCTCGGCATGTCCGGCGTGTCCGATAAGGATGACGGTGCGGCCGAGGGACGAATAACGCTGGCCTTGGTTGTGAACCTTGGTGACCAGGGGGCATGTCGCATCGATGACATCGAGGTTGCGTGTCGCAGCCTCGTCCTCGACGGCGCGCGAGACGCCGTGGGCGCTGAAGATCGCGACGGCGCCGGCAGGTATGTCGTCGAGGTCGTCGACGAACCGTGCGCCCTTGGCCTTCAGGCCGTCGACGACGTGGCGATTATGGACGATTTCGTGGCGCACGTAGACCGGCGCATCGCAGGTGGCGAGCGCACGCTCAACG
>JAICLG010000038.1 GCA_025927515.1 Hyphomicrobium sp. | reverse complement strand
CGGCGTACAGGGCCAGCCTGGAAATAAGAATGGCCCGTCTATGAAATCAGACTCGTCCAGCAACGGCAGCAGCACCGGCGAGATGGGTACATCGACCTCGGGCTCCGATGCTGCAGCGGGTGTCAAGGGCGGCGAAGGCGGCAAGAACGGCCCAGCCGCTAAAAGCCCCAGCGACAACGATATGTCGAAGTGATTGCAGAACACATTTGAAACTGGCCTCAGCGTCCGCGCTGGGGCCTTTCGCTGCGTGTTCATTCCACGTGCGCAAAGACATGTAGCACTGCAATAGAGTGCACCCCGGCGGCGGGGGGCGCTACCGGGGTGCCATGCAAATGCTCCGCGTTCGAAAGACTCGAACCCGGATCGGGCGGAGATTGCGGCGGACGCATTCCCCGAACCAGCCGGGCGCTTGGCCTAGGCCTCTCGGACTACGTCATCATCAGGGATAGGATGAGCGGCCGCGCTGTCTAAGCAAACCGGCCGCCTTCAGCCGCGATCAACCGGCGTTTCGCGCTTTCTTCGCGACCTTGGCCGCGCGCTTCTTGGCATTTTCGAGCTTCCGCTGCTTGGAAACGATACGTCTACGTCTGTTGTCGGACATGTTGGGCATTGAGCGATCCCTTATGAGTTAAAACTTGGCGGTATGACGCGCAGAGACAACCTGCTGTTTTGCATGAAGGTTGACACCACAGTCCATACATCTTCTTGTTGTCGGCCTGCGGGGACGTTGCCTGCCGTCGGCCCCGATCGATACAGAACCTTCTAACATGGTTCCAGGTCCTGCGACGTCAAATCCGCCCATGATGAAAACCGCGAACGCCGTCTATTAAATCGGACATACCCGTGCCTGGCGCCCCGCAGCGAGCAGCGCCGCGCGGCCTTGTGGACCTCAAAAGTAACAGGGCCTATCTACTCAACAGCGATTCGCTGCTGCGCCCTTGAATTGGTCGCACTTCGATGACAGGCATCGGGAAGCTTAGAGAGCCTGCGGCCGACCACGAGGCGCGGAGCAGGATGCGGGGGGACGGAGCAATGAAGACTGCGCTTTCGCTTGCGGTGGCCATCTTGTTTCTGGCTTCTCCCGCGTCAGCAGAGGTTCGGCGTTTTTCGTCGCCGGGCTCTCGCAATCCCGTGATCGTAAGGACCCCACCAAGTTCCGCCTACGGTGCTGCGGGAATATCGGCTCCGACAACGAAATCGAACAGGTCGATGTATCCGACGCCGATAAAAAAATACTACGACCCGCTCATGCCGGATCCGACGATCACAAACCCGAATCTTCGCAAACAGTAGGCTGACCCCTTGTCAGGCTGAGGTCAGTCGTGATGGGACCGCGGTCGCGAAGTCCGATGCGATCGGGATCGGCGGCGATCCCAATCGCGGCAGAACGCGCTTTTCGTGCCGCTGAGGCAGCCGTACTGGTCCAGCATTTCCGCATCGCGGCCGCTGATAGGGCCGCCCGCCCGCGCGTTGGCCCTAGCGTGTTCGAGTTCTCCGGCTGCAGATAGCCCGCCAGCCGTCGCAGGCTTCACCACGGCAGCCAAGCCAAGAATTGCTATCGTGACTATCAAAGTTCGCATGGTCCGCACCGATAATTCGCGCAGCTATCGTGCAAATCGGTACGACAACAAGAGGTATGTCGCAACTGCGGCCGGAGAACTTCCGGCCGCAAAACGCTGCTTCACATTCACAGGCTAAGCGGACATCCGCCCTAGGCCTTTGGAAATAGCGACAGCGTCGGTCGCTTCGATTGTCGGCGAGCGGAAAAGCCCGGTTTGTGCGAGGGTGAAGGCGCTTTGGACAAGCGAATCTCTTGACGGAGGCGCTTGAACGTTTCGTCGATCTTGGCACTCTTATTCAAACGGGACGCGCGGGCGCGCTTGGCAAACTCGCCAACTTTCATATCGCAATTTTCCTAAGCTACGTTGCGGCGCATGGAATGCTCCTCGGAGCCTGCGCTGCTTCCAGGTCTCGAACTCCGGCTCTTCAAAGAAGTTCCACGACGTTAACGAGCTGCCGGTGGTGGTTGACATGCGAGAACCGAATCGCCCGGCAGCGCGCCTAACGAGCAAAAGTTAAGTGCTCGCTGTAAGGATTGAAGCCCGTCGAAAACAAATTGAGGTTGTGCGTGCGACTGCGGGAACCGCAGAGGAGCGGCGGCGTTTTGGCTGTCGCGGGGAATGCGAACAACAGGCTTCGGGGTCCACCAATGACGCTTTATCCTTACAATTCGGATGAGCTTAAGCAGCTGCATCGCGTGCTCGAGGGAATTATTCGCGAAGCACAGCAGCGCAACCTCACGCTGGCCGTCGACGACATCATCGAGCGCGTGTTCGACCTTGCAGATCACGGCGAACGCGACCCCGAAAAACTTCGCGAAACGGTGTTGAAGCGCGCCGCTTGAGGTGACGCGCGACTTCGGTTGGTCGCGTCATCTCGACATGTACTGGAGATATGCCCGTATAGGCAGGGGCGGGATGAGAATTTCGCAAATTTCTCAGGACCTACCCGGACTTGCCGGCCTCTCCAAAATGTAATTTTGCCGAGGCTATTTTCGCCGGCACCGGAGTTCCTACATATGCTTCGCTGCGCAATGGGCGTAGCCGGCAGAGGACGCGCGCCATGAATTCCCAGGAACAACGCCTCATCGAGGATCTGTTCACTCGTCTCAAGAGCGTTAGCTCGGCCGACAAGGACGAGGATGCTGCGCAGCATATTCGAGATTTGGTCGCACGCTTTCCGGACGCTCCCTACTATCTGACGCAGAGCGTGCTCGTGCAGGAGCAGGCGCTCAGTCGGGCGGATGCGCGGATCAAGGAGCTTGAGCAACTCGGACGGCAGACGCAATCCGGCGGGCAAAGAAGTGCAACGAGCTTTCTCAGTTCGTCGGTGCCTCAGGCGGGACAACGCGAACCGGACGCTCCGCAGCCGGTAGAACGGCCGGATCGAAGCCCGTGGGCTCAGCCGGCGCCAGCGCGGTCGGGCGGATTTTTATCGTCGGCACTGTCGACCGCGACCGGCGTGGCCGGAGGAATGTTCCTCGCCGATAGCATCCGCAATCTGTTCGGCGGAGGAGGAGGGATTCTTGGAACCGCATCCGCTGCCCAAAACCAGGCAGCTCTCGATAAGGCTCAGGACGAGGCGCAAGACGCCGAGGACGATGCCCAGCAAGCGCGCCAGGACACTGCCGCCGACGACGCAGCTCTCGACGACATGCAGGACGAGCAGGACGATGACTGGTCCGACGACGACGGGAGCATGGACATCTAAGCTGTCGTCGGATCCGAGTTGCGCAAGCGGCGAGAACTCTCGCTGTTGACGACGGTCCAAAAACTCGATCATCGAACGTACTCGGGTCATGCCAGAGCCGAGCGAGGTAGCCGCGCCTGCTACTTGTAGGCTGTTGTTCGCACGCAGAGGCCGGGGCAGGATAGTCTCGGTATGATCTGGATGAGATGAGCGGCGCCGTGCCTGACCTCGAAGCCGCTGTCGCGGAAATCGTCGAAACCCTCCGTCATAGAGTCGACCGCGGCGAGGTCGCGAGCTACATACCCGAGCTGGCGAGCGCCGATCCCCGCGCATTTGGCATCGTGGTCGCCAACGCCGATGGCAGTGTTGTCTCTGGCGGCGCTAGCGAAACGCCTTTTTCGATTCAAAGCATATCCAAAGTTTTTACGCTGACTCTGGCGCTGGGAAAGTTCGGCGACAGATTATGGAGGCGCGTCGGCCGCGAACCCTCGGGAAGCCCATTTAATTCGGTTGTCCAGCTCGAACGCGAGCAGGGGATACCGCGCAATCCCTTCATCAACGCGGGTGCGATCGCCGTGACCGACCTCATCCTCTCAGGTCATCAGCCGCGCGAAGCGTTGGGAGAGATCCTGCGGTTTATGCAGTTCCTCGCCGACGATCCCTCGATCACCATCGATCGTGCGGTAGCGGCGTCCGAGCATCGGACCGGATTTCGCAACGCCGCACTCGCCAATTACATGAAATCGTTCGGGGTGCTCGATAACCCGGTCAATTTCACGCTCGGCGTATATTTCCACCATTGCGCCATTGCGATGTCGTGCCGGCAGCTCGCGATCGCCGGGCGGTTTCTCGCGTGCGATGGAAAAAATCCGTCAACAGGCTTCAAGGTCGTTCCCGCGGAGCGCGCCCGGCGCATCAACGCCCTGATGCTGACATGCGGTCACTACGACGGCTCGGGGGAATTTGCCTATCGCGTCGGACTTCCAGGAAAAAGCGGAGTCGGCGGTGGGATTTTGGCTATAGCGCCCGGGAAGGCTTCAATTGCCGTCTGGTCGCCGGGTCTTGACGCAAATGGCAATTCGCATCTCGGGCGCACCGCGCTCGAGATGCTGACTGCGAAAATGGGCTGGTCGATTTTCAAGGCCTGACCAGAGCCTAGAGCAGCGCTGGATCGAGGATGGGCGACCTCGGTCCAGCGCTATCGTGTCAGGCCGCAAGGGCCTCGTCGTCTGCCGGTCCAAAGAACTCGTAGTGGACACGGTCGGACGGAACGCCGGCGCGCGAGAGGTCGCCGACGAATGCGCGCAGGAACGGCTTCGGTCCGCACAGATAGATATCCGCCTCATGCAGAGGCGTATTCTTCTTCAGCCAGTCCAGGCTGATGAAGCCATCGGCATCGTGCGTTTTGCCGGGGGCGTCGCCCGGGTTCGGTTCGCTGTAGAAAGTCGCGACCTGGATTTTGCCGTGCGTTTCAGCCAGCGATTGGATGTGACCCTGCATTGCATGCGTGGCGCTGCTCAAGGTGCCATGCACGTAATGAGCCTCGAGAGTCGGATGCTGATCGGCAATGGTCTCGATCATGCTCACCATCGGAGTAAGACCGACGCCACCCGACAGAAGCACGACCGGCCGCACTGGCGCATCCGGCAGGAAGAAATCGCCGCTCGGCGGCGTTGCTTCGAGGAAATCGCCAACCTTGACGGTGTCATGCAGGAAGCGCGAGCCGCCCTGACCGTTGGCTTCCCGCTTTACGGAAATCCGATAGAAGTCAGAATTGGGAGCGCACGAGATGGAATAGTTACGCTTGAGGTGTGACCCATCCGGCGTATCCAACCGGAACGTCAGATACTGGCCGGGCTTGTGCCGAAGAACCGGCTTTCCGTCGGCGGGACGAAGGATAAATGACGTGATGACGGCGCTCTCGCGGATTTTTTCCGCGACAACGAACTTCCGCCAGCCCGTCCATCCGCCCTCCTGTTGCTCAATCTCCGTGCGGATCGAAGCTTCCCGGTCTTTCAAAATCTCGGCCAGGAACCAATAGGCTTCCCCCCACGCGCCCATCAACTCTTCGGTGGCGGCGTCGCCCAGAACCTCGCCGATCGCGCCGAGCAGCGCGTTGGCCACGTAAGGATAATGTTCCGGTAAAATATCGTAGCCGATGTGCTTCTGAGCGATGCGCTCGACGACCGGCCCAAGCGCGCCAAGGTTGTCGATATTGCGTGCATAGGCAAGAATCGCAGCAGCGAGAGCATTGACCTGCGAACCACTATCGCCCTGGTTGGCGTGGTTGAAGAGCGCCCGAATGTGCTCGTCTTTGAAAAGCCGGCCATACATGACCTGCGTAATTTCTGTTCCGTGATCGGCGATGGCCGGCGCGGATGCCTTCACGATCTCGATCGTACGGGCGCTTAATGGTTTCGGCATTATGGAACTCCTTTCGTGGGGGGAACTCGTCGGCTACGAACGCTGACGGCAAAGTCAGGCCATCAAACAAGGCTGGGCTTTCGCCTGTGCTGGAGTCAGCCAGGGCGTCGGTCTGCATCTCGCGATTGGTGGTACCGGCTGGATTAGCCGCAGCTACGTGGGCGAATGGCGGGGGAAGAGCCCTTGCGGCGTATTGAATTGACACCGCCGGTGATCAGCAATGGGCGCGCCTACTCTCATGTTTCTCAAATCGTGCGCGATGGCCTTGAACCTACGGACCCGGAATTGCGCAGCGAACGCTGTAGGAATTGGAGACGACTTAGCAGAGGTCTGTCTGATCATGTTAGGCACCATTAACGACGCACACTTGAAACATCCATCTTAGATATATCTATTTCGCAAACGCAAAATACGCAATCGAAATTCATTGCAGGGCACATGCGCTTGTTGCCGCATAGATCAATCGGCGGATGCGGTTGTGCCGCACTCTTCGATGCCGGTTTGTCACATCTACTGTGAATGCGCGCCACTGAGGATTTGGTGGGAGGACGGCCCTTCTGATGCGCAAGACGCCACGGCAATCTCCGCAACTGCGATCTCGCCATCCGCAACGTAGTGATTGACGCGCTGAAGCCGGTCGCCCGGCTTGAACAGCATCGCATGGCGGATCGCGCCGCAGTCGGTCAGTTCACTGATGATGTAGTCGCGCTCGACATTCGTGTCCGCATCCGTCGCATGGGTCAGTTGGAATGTGAGCCGGGTGAGGGAGAAGCCGGTATCCCGTGTACCGGCGCCCACCCAAAGGGCACATTCGTGATTGAGCGGCCGGTCGGTGTTGAGCCAGAAGTCGAGGGTGCTTGCATTCGCCTGCGCGTTCGCGGCGTCCTGTGCCCAGAAGCGGACATGGTGGCGTTTGCGCGGACTGTCGCCGATTGCCTTCTCGAATCCGATGTCCTGACCTCGTCCGAAGAGATAGAGCGTGCTGAACGGCGCGGCGGGATATGGCCTGTTGCAAACAAAAGCCCGCGCCATATGCCACGAACTCCTGAGACACAAGCGGTCCGCTTCGATCCACCCCGCCAGGGCGAAAGCTGCGCGAAGCTGATCGAACGTGCCGACAAGCGCGAGATTAACGGGATCGCCCGGCAGTCCATCGCCGGTGAGAGTGAATCGCGGCACGTGCTGGCGCCGAAGGATCTTGAGGCCCATGTGCACGGCGCGCGGGAGGACGACGTAGGCAGCTATGCCGTAAGTGACGCTGAGCGCCAATATCGTCGGCACCCGATGGTCCACGAATTTGAAAACATCGACAATCAGCCAAATGCTGAAAACGCCGAGGGCGAAAATGGCCAGCCGCTGCAAAAGGCGAATGAGTATTCTCATGGATCGCTCCACCCGCCATTTGAAACAGAGCTACGCCTGGGAGTGGTTGATGCGGATGCTAGCATGCGGACAAACCGGCGACGTGTGAAGCGCGGGACGATTATAGCCTTTACGTGCTGAAAAAAGCACCGGCATCTACAATCCGACCGTCCGCCTGTGTACGGCCAAACGCAAACAACGCAACACGCATCAACTCGGATGGCGCAGGATCGGCCAATCGGCTATAGCCTGACAGAACTGATGCTTAGGCCTTGGCCCCGTGAAACGAATGATTGCGATCGTCGCTCTGCTGATCTCGGGATGCGCATCCTTGCCCGATCCACCGTGCGCAAAACACCACTGTGATCCATCTTTCGACGAGCAGTTCAAGCAGAACGCGAGTTGGGACGCCCGCACTCCCGGTGAATATGCCAAGGTTGAACGGAAGAACTGAGCGGGGCGCGTTTTCAAGGGCGCGCTCGAATTCTTTTTTTAATGTCGAGGGGCCTTGATGATAACGCGTCTGCTTTTTTTAACGCTC
This sequence comes from Hyphomicrobium sp., assembly GCA_025927515.1. Taxonomy (GTDB): domain Bacteria; phylum Pseudomonadota; class Alphaproteobacteria; order Rhizobiales; family Hyphomicrobiaceae; genus Hyphomicrobium_B. The sequence continues at coordinate 7,458 of JAICLG010000038.1, read as the reverse complement.
GCATTCCTTCTGGGATCCGCTCACTTCATGTGCACCGGACATGCTTCGGAGTTGCCGTTCAATGTCCTGAACGGGACTTGGGCAGGGGAGGGCAGCCTCCTCTATGACAGTGGACCGCCTGATAAACTCAAGTGCTTGGGATATTATCGCAGCGCCGACGGCGGCAAAGCGCTTGGCATCGCGATCAGATGCAACGGCCAGCCGGATAAGCTCGAGTTTCGCAGTAAGCTCAATTATGCCGACGGAAAATTATCCGGCACCTGGGAAGAGCGTACCAATAATGCTTCCGGAACCGCCTCGGGCAACGCGAGCGGGAACGGTCTGCGCGTGGACTTCGATGGCAGTCTTTCGGGCAGCTTGTCGATCGCGTTCTCACCTTCTGAACAGTCGATCACCGTCTCGATTTCGACGGCCGGTTCCGAGCTTAAGGGCGCACGCGTCAGCTTGAACCGGCGATAAAAGCGGATTGAAATGGCCAACGGACCCCGCCAGCGGAAAATGTTCTCGATCGACGCGGACGTGCTGCGCGCCCTCTATGACTATTCGCACGAAAGCGGCGCGCGGCTTGACGACATCTACGATCAGGCCCTGCGCGACTACTTGAAAAAGAAGGGTCAGCCGGTCGGACTGAAGGCGGCACTCAAACAGAGCGCGCGCCAAGTGCCGGCAAACGATCGAACGCCGGAAAAGACGAAAGCGTCAACAAAGAAACGCCGGTAGGACGAACACAAACAGCGCTTCAGAACGCCAGCGTGAAGCGCTCCAAATTTTCGCGAATGAACATTGGAAGTTCGCTCGGATCGACGGGAACGGTGGTGTCCGACAGCTGCTGTTCGAACGCTTCCTTGCATTTGAATTTTTCGCTTTCCGCGCGCTCGCTCGCCGAAATCGCGCTGATTTTATCGCGATAGCGATGCCAGTCGCCGATAGAAGTCATATGCCAGCCGCTATCAGCGACGATGTGGATGCGATTGGGAACGCCGCGTAACATGTAATTCTGATATCGCGTGTAAAGCCGGCTCAGCGCATTTTTACCGAGACGGGCAGAGGCGTACATTTTCGTCAGGCGAAGGCGCTCAGCCCCCGGAAAATCGGAAAACTCAATCATCCGCGGCCCCTTTTCCCAAAGGCAATCTTTGACGCGGCGATTGACGAAGCCAGTATAGATCGGCATCTCGAAGATCGTCAGGTCGCGAGGTCGTCTTTCAGCGATCGCCTCGCGAAGCTTTTGCGCGGATATGATCTCGTCGATATCCGAGACAATGATCAGATCATCCGGCAGCGCTTGCGTGAGGCCGCGCGCAATCTGATCCCGTTGATAGTATTGCCGCGCCCAGTTGCCGTTCCGCGCCGGTGTGGAGAGCTGAGCGGTCAGGTCGCTGGCGGGAAAGTCCACGACGACATGAACGATTTTATCGGCGTATTGCGCAAACGCCTTTTTCTCTTCTTGAAAATAAAGACGCTTCGGATTGCCTTGAAACGTCTGGTTCGCTTCGACCAACACGAAGCAATCAACGACGTCGTAAAGCTCGTGAAGTCTCACGTGGAGCAGATCGAGTTCGTTATAGAAAGTAAAACAGTCATAAATCATTGCGGCCAGCCCCCTAATAAGCGCGCTGCTAGGCCAAATCGACAAAGCTATAGTTCGAATAGCTTAGGACTAACGGAGGATGAGGTCGACAATTTGCGGAAGTTTTTTTGCGTGTGCGCAGTCGTCTGTGGGCGATTGGCAACAACGGCCCGGATCGGCGGTTCAAGTCCCTCGCGCTAACAACGTTTTCCTCCCAATGAGGACACCGACCTATGACCAACGAAGAACGCTATTTATTTGAAGCAATCGCGCTCGCGCGTTCCAACGCCGAAAAAGGCGGTCGGCCGTTTGGCGCCGTCATCGTCAAGGATGGAGAAATCATCGCGACCGGGGTAAATGAAATCCTCGCGACGAACGATCCGACGGCGCACGCGGAACTGAACGCGATCCGCGCCGCATCTCAAACGCTCGGCTCGGCAAATTTGGACGGCTGCAAAATCTACGCAAGCGGCCAGCCCTGTCCAATGTGTTTGGCCGCAATGTATATCGCTGGCGTTAGCGGGGTAGCTTATGCCTACTCCAATGAAGATGGTGCGTCGTATGGTTTGTCGACCGCGCCGGTCTATGCCGAGCTTCACAAACCCTTTGCCGAACAGTTCCTGGAAATTCGTCATATTCCGGTACGCGAGTTTCGCGGGGCAAGCCTCTACGCTCACTGGAAATCATCGCAATCAAAAGCAACATGACGCTAGGGCAGTTTCTGCTCTTCGATTTTTCCCGCCGCCAATCGAGTAAGTCCTTGCCAGTCTGGACGATCCGCATCTGCACAGGCGCCGGGTTCCGAACTTGGGAACCGCGTTTAAACTCGCCCGTTTTGGCCCGAAGTCATTTTCCGGAGCGATCACCTGTCGTTTGATGGCGCAACTGTGCTTACATAGGAGGTATGTTTAGAACCTTTGCCATTTTATCGACGGCATTGTGGCTCGCGGCACCGAATGCATGGGGTGCCTCGGGACCAACCCAGGCCGCAATGATCTTCCTTCCTCCTGGAGCGGCCTATTGCCGGGATTTCCTTCGGCTCGAGCCCATGAAGAAGTACGACACCGGGACATCGCCCATCCGCGAGCGTGAGGCCGAGGATTATTTTACTTACCGCGGCATAGAAGAATGGGTACGAGGCTTTGTGACGGCCGCGAACATTGTGGGAGCGAAGAACGGCTCGGGCGACGCGACTAAAGGAAAAGATCTCTACGAACTCATGCCGCAACTGTTCGAGTACTGCCGATCTCATCGAGACGACATCTTCTCCAACGCGGTGCTGCAGTTTTTGACAGCCCCCCACGCATCCGCAGGCAAGTGACGATAGCGGGCCTGCAATGACGGTTTGAGAAGGGCGAGAGCAGCTCGGAACGGCTGTCCGAACCATCAAGGTCGGACATGTTGCAGATTAGCTTGGGGAGAACCTGTCGATAAGTCAGATGCCGATCTTCCGCGCAGCGCTGTTCTACGATTCAACAGGCCCCGCGAATGCGCAAACGTAAAGTCGCGGGGTTCGATATGTACACACTGACCGTTTTATTTGTGATCGCCGCTGCCTTCATCGGCTATCGCAGTCTCGTCGCCGAGAGCTGATATTATTAATTCGCCCGTCGCTTCTCGGACGTGAGTTCAGCGGGGCAAAGACTGTTTTCAAAAAAAGATACGGTATCCCTTCGCGCAAAGGGTGAAGCGCGAAGGGATTTTCCGGCGAGATTTCACTGGCCAGAGCTACCAGAGCTGCCGGTCGAACTTCCAGAGTCGTTCTTCTTCAACTGTCCCGGCGCGTATTCCGAAGCGCCCGGTCCCGTCGACGTTGAGTCATTCTGCATCTGATGTCCTGGGCTGTAACCGGAAGCGCCTGGTGCGCCGCTAGAGCCGGATGTTCCGGATGAGGCGCCGTTTGAACCAGAGGTGTTTGTATCCGCGCCGTTGTTCGTGCTCGATCCGCCTGTCGACGAGCTTCCCATCGAGCTGCTTGAAGACGAGCCACCTGCGCTGGAGCCGCTAGAGGCTGCGAATGCCGGTGCCGCGGCAACAAGAAGGGCCGAGACCGCGGTCGCGATTGTTAGTGTTTTCATGTTTCCTCCATTAGGGGACGCGCCGCCGCTTTTGGCGGAGCACAGGAGGATTACGGCGGGTGCCTGGCTGGGGTTCCGGAGTTTTGGGAAAGGTGATTTTGATGACGCGGCTGGCAATCTTCAGTCGAGTGCGTTCCCACGCGCGGGCTTCCATAAGCTCTGGGGCGAGACCGAAAATCTAGCTTGCGACAGAAGCGCGAGCGTTCGTTCAGCGTTTTGTGCGGAACTGTACAGGGACGAGCATGTTGCTCAATCGAGAGTGGCAACAATCGACCGTGAAGAACGGACGTGAGAGGCGATGTGCAAGAACGCCGTTGGATAGAGGAATTTCAGAAGAAAGCTGGACCCCGTTTACGCGAGGAATTTGCAAACGACACGGCCGAAATGCCGAAATCGCTGGTGGACAAATTGGAGGAGCTTCGGAAGAAGGAGCAGCAGCTCATGAAGAGTAAAGGTCATTGAGCTTTATTCGCTCGGGTTTCGACGCGGTGCGAGGGAGCAGCTTGGGCGGCTAAGCTGCTATCTGATCGGCGCACGCTAGGCCGAGCATCTCCCGCACGCGGGCTTCTATGCGAACGATATCTGCACCGAGCTTGTCCTCCGCTTGAAAGATGGCCAGTGCGATAGAAGCTCTACGCTTGTGGTTTGGGTCGAGGTCGCGGTCATTGCTCCCAATTTCAGTCCGAAGCCGAATGTACAGCTCGACAAGCACGCTGGCAGGAAGGCACGGACGGTCCATTGGTTGTTCCATGATAGTTCACACTAGCGCGTGAACGCCGGGTCCTGGGATTTCGTTGCGTGTTGGAGGCGTAAAGCTCGAAAATTTTGACTGCCAGTCGCGCAACACAACTACCGTGACGGGCGAACTCTTTCGCTTACGAAGAGCAATCCCGTTCCGCGCGGACGCTATCCTCGATGAAGCTTAGCAACGCCGGCCGGTGCCTATTATCCATTTGCTAACCATAACCCGCTAGCATTTGACGTACTATCGGCGTCGGCGCGCCAGTTACAAAACCCACATCCCACAACGCAATTTTGGAGATGACCATCGTGTTCACGATCGGCAGGGGCGCGCGTGCGGCCAACGAACTCGAAGCGAAGTTAATGGCGATTGGCCGGTCGATGGGGATCATCGAGTTCAATCTCGATGGGACGATTATAACGGCCAACGAAAACTTTCTCTCAGTTGTAGGCTACAGCCTCCCTGAGATCGCCGGCAAACATCACAGCATGTTTGTCAGTCCGCAATTTTCCAAGGACCCCGAGTACCGTCAATTTTGGGAACGGCTCAATCGCGGCGAATTTTTTTCCGACAAATTCCGCCGTCTCGGAAAGGGCGGCAAGGAGATCTGGATCCAAGCGTCCTACAATCCGCTACTGGACGCGAATGGCAAGCCGTTCAAGGTTGTGAAGTTCGCGACCGACATAACTGCGGTCGAAGCGCAAGCCCGGGAACTGCAAGGAAAAATCGCAGCAATCAATCGCTCCATGGCCGTGATCGAGTTCAATCTCGACGGCACGATCATCACCGCCAACCAGAATTTCTTGGGCGTGGTTGGCTACAGCCTGCCGGAGGTCGCGGGCCGGCATCACAGCATGTTCGTTGATCCGGAACACGCAAACAGCGTTGAATATCGCCAGTTCTGGGATCGGCTCGCGCATGGTGAATACTTTGCCGACAAATATAGGCGCCTCGCAAAAGGCGGCAGAGAGGTGTGGATCCAGGCCTCCTATAATCCGGTGCTCGACGCCAATGGAAAACCGTCCAAGGTCATAAAATTCGCCTCCGACATCACCGATATCGAACTTGAACGGCGTCGTGCTGCGGAAGAGCAGGCCATCAAACTCGCGCAGGGCAAGGTGGTCTTGAAGCTGGGCGACGGCCTGCACCAGCTGATGGAAGGCAATCTCACCTACCGTGTCGCCGAGAAATTCCCCGATGAATACGAAGCGCTGCGCGCGGACTTCAACGCCGCCATGTCGAAGCTGCAGGAAACGCTGAAAGGCATCGTTTCGAACGCCCAAGCCGTGCGCGTCGGAACTGCTGAAATCGCCGAGGCGTCCGATGACCTTTCGCGTCGGACTGAGCAACAGGCTGCTTCACTTGAGCAAACGACGGCGGCGCTGAGCGAGATCACGACAACCGTCACAAAAACAGCCCTAGGCGCTCAGAAGGCCCGAGACGCCGTGACCACCGCCCGCGGCGAAGCCTCTCATAGCGGCGACGTCGTCGGACAGGCGATTTCCGCAATGGGCCAGATCGAACAGTCTGCTCACAAGGTTGCGCAGATTATTGGTGTCATCGACGAGATCGCATTCCAGACAAATCTTCTCGCGCTCAACGCCGGAGTCGAGGCTGCGAGAGCCGGCGACGCGGGTCGAGGATTTGCCGTCGTCGCCAGCGAAGTACGCGCATTGGCGCAACGTTCGGCTGAAGCTGCGAAGGAAATCAAGGCTTTGATTTCGGCGAGTTCCCAGCAGGTCGAAGCAGGCGCAAAACTGGTGGACGAAACCGGACAGGCATTGCAGCGGATCGTGGCCCGCGTCGGTGAGATCAGCACGCTCGTTGTCGATATTGCGAGGGGTGCCGAGCAACAGGCGACGGGCCTCAGCCAAATCAATGCGGCGGTTCAGGAAATGGACCAGGGCACGCAAAAGAACGCGGCAATGGTGGAAGAGAGCACGGCGGCCGTGCACGCGCTCGCGAACGAAGCGGATGCGATGGCCGAGCTCATGGCGCAGTTCGAGCTTGGTGGAATGGAGAAGGATCCGCTCCGTGCAGAATTGAAGCGTGCGGTCCCGCATGCGTTTGCCGGTGAGCAACGCAGGCTGCGCACTGCAACGCCGAACGCGTCGCGTCCGAAGCCAACTGCGACACGGAAAGGTGTCATCAACAGCCGAAGTGACGGGTGGAAAGAATTTTAAGTCTCCCGAAAATCCAGAGGGATTAAGCCATGACCGAAGCCGGATTTGGTGAGAGTCATAGAGATCGCGAGTTGATTGCCTTCAAGGTTGGCGGCCAGGAATACTGCGTTGACGTCAAGAATGTGCGCGAAATTCGAGGTTGGTCGCCAGCGACGCCAATTCCTCACGCACCGCCTTCGATGCTTGGTGTGATCAACCTGCGCGGACTCGTGCTTCCTATAATCGATCTGGCGTCGCGTATGGGCTTCGCGCCAACCGTTCCGACCAGCCGGCATGTGATCATGGTCGTAGAACAGGGCAAGCAGGTTCTCGGCCTGTTGGTCGACGCCGTTTCAGAAATTTTTGGGGCGAGCCGCGACGATATACAACCAACTCCCGATGCTGCTTCCGTGTCGGCCAAAAAACTCGTTCAAGGAGTCATATCGGGAGAGGGCAGGATGATCAGCCTTGTGTCCCTCGATGAGGTGACGGCATTCTCCGGAGAAATTGCAACATAGTCGTCCGCCGCGTGCGCCAACTCTAAAGAAAAAAAGACGGATTTATCTCGCCTGGTCTTCATCAGTGACTTCGCGCAGCACGCGACAGGGATTACCGGCGGCAAACATTCCTTCTGGAATATCGCGGGTCACAACGCTCCCCGCGCCAATCACCGCCCGCGAACCAATACGGACGCCGGGCAGGATAATCGCGCCGCCGCCGACCCAAACGTCCGATCCGATTTCGACGGGCTTGCCAAACTCTGCTTTTCGTCGCTCCAACGCGTTCCACGGGTGCATTGGCGTGAGGATCTGAACCGCCGGACCGAACAAAGTAAAAGCGCCGATCTTTACGGTGCACACGTCCAACACCACGCAATTGAAGTTGAAGAAGACGCGCTCGCCGAGT
>JAICLG010000275.1 GCA_025927515.1 Hyphomicrobium sp. | reverse complement strand
TTGCCGCGATCCCTGCGCCCAGCCTTGTCTGACCGGCGCCGTGGCCAGGATGCCCAGCATCGTGCGTCGTGAAAACATTCCGCTTGCCGGCATAGACCTCTCTCACATCAACTCGACGGTTAAGGGATTATAGCTGTAGAGCCACTCGTTCCGCGCTTTGCCCTCGTCGCGGTTGGCGAATGCCTGGCGCAGTTTCGTCTGGTCACTCATGTGGAACAACGTCCGATTTGAGCCGGAGCCGTTGACGATCCGCGACGTCCGCTCGATCCGGTTGCGCTCGTAAAGCTGAAGCGCGGCCGCCGTGTCGTCGGCCTGCTCGAGCGCACGCGTCAACACAGCGCCATCCTCGATGGCCATCGCGGCGCCCTGCGCAAGATACGGCAGGGTTGCGTGAACCGCGTCGCCCAGCATCGTGACATGCGCCGTGCTCCACTTCTCGATGGGCGGGCGATAGAACAATGACCAGCGGTAGCAGGCATTTCGATCGGACCTGTCGATGATCGCCTGAATATCGTTATGCCATCCCTCGAAATCGGCTTTCAACGCCTCCCATGGATATTTCGCGGTCCACGACTCCTCCGACACCTCTTCGGTTTCAACGAGGCCGACGAAATTCAAAAGAGAGCCGCCGCGAAGATAGTAACAAACGGCGTGCCGGCCCGGTCCCATCCAGACCGACATGACCGGATCCATGAAGTTTGCCGGCAGGCGGGCGGTGGGAACGACAAGTCGCCATGCGGCATCGCCGGTGTAGGAAGCCCCACTTGCGCCGGCGATTTGGGCACGGATGGCGGATTTGACGCCATCGGCGCCGATCAGGATATCGGCGCTCGCGCGTGACCCGTCGGCCAGCTTCAGCTCGACGCCGTCTTCCGACTCTTCAAATCCATCGACGCGGCAGTTCAATCGAATTGCTTTCGGCCCCAGGCTCTTCACTTTGGCGACGAGCAGTTGATGCAGATCGGCCCGGTGCAATTGATTGTAGGGTGCTCCGTTTTTCGCCTCATGGTCCTCAGCGAGCGGAAATTGACCGACGATTTCGCTGCTATCATGCAGACGAAAAACATACGCGCGTGGGCGTACCGAAAAGCCGGCGATGGCCTCGCCCAGGCCTAGATCATTCAACACATGCATGGCGTTGGCGCTGAGTTGAATGCCGGCCCCGATTTCCGACAATTCCGGCGCCTGTTCAAAGAGCTCTACCTCATAGCCCTCCTTGAGCAGACAACAGGCCGCGGTAAGACCTCCGATTCCGGCGCCGGCAATTGCAATTCTTCTTGGCATCGCAGTGCTCAACTCACCTCCGCGCGCCGCAAGATCGGGATCACCTGCTCGGCGAATAAATCCACCGCCCGGGCTCGATGCTCGTCGACGGCACGGCCGAGGATGGCCACGATATGGCCGGCGCCGACCTGCCGACATTGCGCGATGATCTGTTCGGCTACCTGCGCCGGCGTGCCGGCGATGAATTCGTCGGGATGTACCGAGAAGCCGGCACCGGCTTTGGGCGCGTCGAGCAGCGGAGAAGACTGCCGGCGGACCCGCGGATCGTCCGCAAGGATCCTGGCGACCGCCAGTTTTGCTTTCTCCGACCGCTCGTTCGCTTCCGCCTCGCTGTTCGCGACGGACACATTGCGGCGGATTGCCAGATGGTCGGGGCCACAGGCGATGCCGAGCCGCCCGGCCTCGGCGCGGTAGGCATCGAAGATCTCCCTGACGCGCACCACGGATTCGAAGGCCGTGCAGATTTTGGATCGGCGCGAAGCAGATTTGACGGCGGAGGCGATGCTTACGACCGTCGTCCACTTCGGAGGCGACGGCTGCTGCAGCGGACGCGGCACGATGCGAAGGTTATCGAAATTGTAGTATCTCCCATGATGCGAGATCACCGGCTCGGCGAGCCAGGCATCGAGGATTTCTAGAGTCTCGTTGAAGCGTTCCCGGTTTTCTTCGGGCCCGATACCGGTCTGGATCAGCTCCTGCGGCACGCCGCTCGCGCAACCGATTTCAAGGCGCCCGCCGGTCAGATGATCGAGCATGCCAATCTCTTCCAGGACACGCCAAGGCTGGTAAAGCGGGAGCACCACACCCATGGTGCCCAAGCGCAGCCGCTCTGTCGATCTCGCGATGGCCGCGATCAAGAGATTGGGAGACGGGCTATAGGAAACGCCGAAATGGTGCTCGCTGAAGAAGATGCCTTCAAGCCCGAGCGTATCGAGCCTCTTCCAAAGCGCGATTCCATTGTCAAACACCGCGGTCGCGGCCTCGCCGGTGCTGACCGGGGCCTGCAAGAACTCGAACATCCAGGGCTTGATCATGCGTTTTCCGTGGCTGAAGCGCGCTTGCCGTCAGCTTCTTCAAACCAAGCTCAAGCCGCGACTTTCATCAAAAATAGGAAGGTTGCCTGACTATTTGTCAAGCGTCCTCGCTTCGCTTGCCGTAGCCGGTGATCCTGTCTGAGCAAACAGGCTGGTTGCGACCCGCGGCGCAATTCCTCCGCCCAGACAACACTGAGCTGCCTTCCGATCGAAACGCCCTGCGTCCCGAACGCAGTGGGCATTTTCTAAGTCGTTGATTCTTCTCGCTGTGACATGCGTTTCCACCGAATATCGCGCGAACAGCACTTACTACTCGCGCATCGATGGCGTGACCGGCGTCTCATTCACTCGATATGCGCCTGAAAGACGAGCTTTTCTCGCGGTCCATTTCATATAATTTCTTGATCTCATAAATTTCGCTGGCAAACATGGCGTTCATGTTCCCGCATCTGAAAAGAGAGCAAGCATGCCGCTTAAAGCAGACCGCACCAACTTCGACGCGGACATGATCATCGTCAACGCCAAGGTCATCACGATCGATCCGGCGTTTTCTGTCGCTCGCGGCGTGGCCGTCAAGGATGCGAAAATCATCGGCGTCGGCGATGAGGCCGATATCCGCAGTTTTGCAGGCCCGGCAACCCAGGTCCTTGATGCCGGAGGCAAGACCGTCATCCCCGGCCTGATCGACACGCATGCGCATGTCGAGGCGGCCGGCCTGCTGAAATACACCGTTTCCTTTGACGGTGTCGGCAGCGTTGCGGAAGCGCTCGCACGCGTCGCAGACATGACGGCACGCACACCGGTCGGCGAATGGATTCGCGGACGCATGTGGCATCCGATAGCGCAACTCGCGGAAAAGCGGTTCCTCAACCGATACGAACTCGACACCGTGGCTCCGAACCACCCCGTATGCCTGCCGGTTGGACACTTCACGCTGACGAACAGCCTCGCCCTGAAACTGGCCGGTATCGACCGCAACACGCCGAACCCCGACGGCGGCGAGATTCATCGTGATGCCAACGACGAAGCAACGGGTGTGCTCGAAGAGAACGCGGAGGATTTGGTGCAGGACTTGCTGCCGGAGTGGCCACAGGATGTTCGCATCAGCCAGATCCGGGATGCAATGGCCTACTTCAACAGCTTCGGCATCACCAGCGCGATCAGCGCGCGGGTAGATCCCGCTGACCTCAAAGTGCATCAGATTCTGGCCCGGCGTGGCCAGGCCACCTTGCGCATCAGCGCCATGTATGCGCCGACGGGAGCGCTCAATCCCACAATGCCGGAAGCCGAATTCGAGGCACTGTTGTCGCGAATGGGCGTCTTCTCGGATTTCGGCGACGAGTGGCTGTCGTTTTCCGGCGTCAAGATGCAGGTCGACGGCGGCATGACGCTGCGCACCGCCGACATGCGAGACGGATATCCCGATCAGCCCGACTATCACGGCACAGTCGTTGTGTCGCCGGAGCGGCTCAACAAGATGGTATCGATCGCCAATCGCTATGGCTGGCGTGTCGGAATGTGAAGGCGGGAGCGATGTTCGCCGCCGGTGATGCCGGCCTCTATTGGCATTTTGTGCCCAATCCGTCGAGATAACTTGGATCGCCACCATTCAATCCGGGCGTTTTGCGACAGAAACTAGACTAAGTCAGATTCATAGTTATAAACCACTACATGAGCCGGATTGATAATCATCTTGACCTCAATCTGCTGCGCGTTTTTTTCGCGATTTGGGATCTTCGCAACCTCACTGCCGCGGGTGACCGCCTCGGTCTGACC
>JAICLG010000014.1 GCA_025927515.1 Hyphomicrobium sp. | reverse complement strand
CCCGCCCCGGAACTCCCGATCACATTCGGGCTGCTCCTCAATCTTGTTTCCGTCTCCAACGCCGAGAACAAGGATGTGCTGTGGGGCTTTTTGCGCCGTTACGCACCGGGCGCGACACCGGAGAACAATCCGATCCTCGATCGCCTGTCCGATCGCGCCATTCGCTATTTTGATTCCTTCGTCCGGCCGTCGAAGAAGTTCCGCCCGCCGGATGATGTCGAGATCGCCGCGCTGAAAAACCTTGATGCCGCTCTCGCCGCCCTGCCCTCCGGCGCCGACGCCGACAAGATCCAGAACACGTTGCTTGATGTTGGCCGTGCCATTCCGCGCTATCAGGACCCGACCAAGGTCAGTCCGAGCGGCGGGCCCGGCGTAAAGCTCGACTGGTTCCAGGCGATCTACGAAATTTTGCTCGGACAACAGCGCGGCCCGAGGCTCGGTACCTTTATCGCGCTCTACGGAATTCCCGAAACGCGCGCACTTATCGCCAAGGCGCTCAGTGGCACGCTGGCAACCGCTTAGCTTGCGGCGTTACGCGGACCGCGAGATTGGATTCGCCTGCCCTGGAATTTGCGCGGCGCCGCGGGAGGCCGGCCGCTGCGATCTGATGTCAATCCGCCATAGTCTTTCGATGAGGCCGATCAAACGCTGCTCGCGGGCCTCTATTTCGGTGCGACGCCACTCGCGCTCGCCGAGCACATCCCGCGTAATGGCCAGCAACGGTGTCTTGCTTGATGACGTTCTGCCGTAAATGCCCTTCTTCTCGGCCCAGGACGCATTGCGCGCTTTGTCGTTCTCCTGCTGGGTGATGAGAACAAGATTGCCGAGACAATCGACCAGTTCCCCGCGTTCCTCCGCGCTTGGGACGCACTGACGCCAGGCGCTCGATGCCGAAGGCCGCTGTGGCAGCACATGCTCGATTGTGTAGAGATCGGGATCGAGGTCAGGCGTTGCTTCGTCCATCTCGTCACTCAAGCGCAGCAACAGCAGGCGGCACACTTTCGGATTGCGCTTGTGCAGGTCTCTCAGGTGAAAGGCGATGCTGCGAACTTCATCCCGAGTCATCTGCAAGACCGGATGCGTTGCGTCGATCGGCTGGCCCGATCGAATGACTTTGATCAGCTCGGCGAAGCGGCGCACCCGTTTGCCTGAACCCGCGCATAAAAGCCGCGTCAGCATCGCGAGTCGCTCGATCTCTGCCAGCAGTAAAGCCGACCTCTGGGGTTTCTGCTTCCAATTACAGAGCGCCAAGATCGCGGCAGGCGCCCAATCCGAATCCGGCAAACGATTGAGATAGCGGAGAATCCGCTGCATATCGGCGGGCAGAACATTTTCGCCGTTGCTGCGAATGAGAGCGTACGCCTTCGAAAAGGGCAGGAAAACCTCTTTGAAGAACGCCTCCGAACCACCGGCCTCGCGGATGATCGTACGCACCCCCGAGACGATGGGCAGGCGTCCATGCCCGAAAATAGTTCTGAGGTGGCCGAAGAAAGATTCGAAATCGTCGCCGAGCGCCAAGCTCATGTCGTCCCACATCCGGGCGGCCCAGGCGATATCGCCCGTTCCCAAGCGGCTCAAGATGTCCGATTTCAGGATATCGTTGCGTTGGAGCTTCTTGCCGCGCTCGTTCAGGACAACGAACATCTGATGCGATCGATCGATGTCCGTGCCTACGATCACGACCACGTAACAGCGGTCCGCCACGAATTCCGCAAGCATTTTCCGCGTGCTGCGTGACAGCTCCTGTAACGTCGCACGAAAGCGATCACGGACATCGAGAAGCGTCGCCTCCTGAAGCGAGGCTCCGGCGACATCGACCGCAACCGTCGTGCTGCCCGGCTGCAGAATATTCTCTTCGAAGACGGCTCGCTCCTGCCCCGAGAGCAGCAGCCGGAACCGCTCGGTACGAAAGAATCTGGAGCCCCGCTGCGCGACGAGCATGGTCCGGACGCGCTTTGCGATGGACGTCCTTGGATCGGCTTCCAAATCCCGCAAAACCGCCAGCAGGGTCATTATAGTTATAAGGCGCTGCTGGCCGTCGATGATGCTGAACTCACGCTGCGACATCCTCGGCGAGAGGCGCGTGGTCTCGACACCTGGGGCATCCATCAGGACGACGGCGCCAAGAAAATAATCGCGATCAGCCTCGCCGTCGAAACCGATACCGGCGGCCTCGATCAAATCGTTGAGCAGCTGTTCCGCTTGCTCCCGACCCCACGAATAGGGGCGTTGGAAAATCGGAATATTCAGCAGGTATGGCCCGGAAAGGAGTTCTGAGATACTGAGCGATGCCGTCGGATACACGGATACTTCGACCCTTTCGCTTGCCCTGCACTGTGGCCGGCGATCCGCGTTACTCGGCCACGTATCGCCCACTGCCGATCTTGGTTGTGCAGATATCCAGCCGTGATAGCAACGATCTCGAACAAGCGCCACAGGCGTTCGCGCATCGACGTATGATGCGCACGAGGCCCCACGTCAAAACACAATCTTTGTGGAATGAAACAGATCATCTTCAAGATCGCCAAATCGGCAGAATGGCGCGATGCAATTGCCAAAGGCTATTATTCAGGCTCAGCGGACGATGTTCGCGACGGCTTCATTCATCTTTCATCCAGGTCGCAACTGTCCGGAACTTTAGATAAGCATTTCAGAGGCGAAACAGATCTTCTTCTCATCGCATTTGAAGAAGCAAGCCTTGGTCCCGATCTCAAATGGGAAGCATCGCGCGGCGGCCAGCTCTTTCCGCACCTCTACGGGCCTCTGCCGGTATCCGACGCGCTCTGGCAACGCGCGCTCGCGTCCGATGATCAAGGCGTCCCGATGCTCCGCGACGAGTGGTTCACATGTTGAGCACGTTATACCGTTTGGCGCGCCCAGCGCTGTTCGCGCTTAACCCCGAGGATGCCCACGAGGCAACGCTGAAATCGCTTGAATGCGGCGTTCATCCGCGCCAGCTTGGCAGCGATGATCCAATTCTTCGGCAACAGGTGTTCGGTCTCGAATTCCCGAACCCCGTCGGCGTAGCGGCAGGTTACGACAAGGATGCGCGCGTTCCCGATGCGCTGCTTTCCATGGGTTGCGGCTTCGCCGAGATCGGAACGGTGACGCCACGGCCACAATCCGGCAATCCCAAGCCGCGCATTTTTCGTCTTATCGAAGACCACGGCCTGATCAATCGCCTCGGCTTCAACAACGGAGGGCACGCGGCCGCGCTCGCGCGTCTCGAAGCGCGAAAGGGCCGCAACGGCATCGTCGGAGTCAACATCGGCGCGAACAAAGACAGCTCTGACCGCACCGGCGATTACGTGGCAGGCATCGACACCTTTACCGCGACGGCAAGTTACTTCACCGTCAATATATCCTCGCCCAACACGCCGGGCCTCCGCGATCTGCAAGCGCCTGCGGCTCTCGATGAGCTGCTCTCGCGCGTCATGGAAGCCCGCGAACGCCGCGCCGCAATGGGAGAGCCGAAAAGACCCATCATCGTCAAGATCGCGCCGGATATTGCTGCTGAAGACATAACGCCAATCTGCGAGCGCCTTCTCGCGCACGCCGTCGACGGTATCGCCGTCTCGAACACGACTCTCGCACGTGATGGCCTGAAGGACGCCAAAGCAAAAGAAAGTGGTGGCCTATCCGGGCGGCCACTGTTCCGCCGCTCGACAATCATGTTGGCCCGCGTATTCCAAGCGACAGAGGGCAAGATCCCGCTCATCGGCATCGGCGGCATCGACAGCGGCGAAACGGCCCTGCAAAAAATCGAAGCCGGCGCCACCCTGCTGCAGCTCTATACTGGGCTGGTCTACGCTGGACCGGGACTTATCGGCGAAATCAAAGCGCATCTCACTCGCGAGATCAGGCGGCGGGGAAAGGCGAACCTTGTCGCGTTACGTGGGCTGAAAGCCAGCGAATGGGCGTCGCTGCCGTTCTGAGCGCAATCTCGGCATGCGTCCGTTGCGTTAGCCGGCGCGAACGCCTACCACGGTCGACGCCGCCCGCATGAAGCGGGGCGCCAAGGAAATTCCTTCTGTCGAGCATGACGCTCACAACGCCAAAGAACACAAAGAAGCGGCGAACCCCGACGCACTCGGAACCGGTACTGCCGCCGGAAATCTCGGCATGGTTCGCGCGCCGTCGCTGGAAGCCTCGCGCCCACCAATTGGCGCTGCTGAAAGCTGCACAGCAACGTCGCTCGACCCTGCTCATCGCACCGACCGGCGCGGGCAAAACGCTCGCGGGATTTCTCCCGAGTCTCGTCGCTCTCGGCAGCGGCAAACAGCAAAAGAAGGGCGCAGGGCTTTTTACGCTCTACATATCGCCCCTCAAGGCACTCGCGACGGACGTGGCACGAAACCTCATCGAACCCATTGAAGAAATGGGCTTGGGCATCCGCACCGAGACGCGGACGGGCGATACGTCGATCGCGCGCCGCCAACGCCAGCGCGTCAAGCCGCCCCAGATCCTGCTGACGACGCCCGAGCAGGTCGCGCTTCTTCTTAGTCATCCCGATGCGCCGCATCTTTTCGCAGATCTCGACACCATCATCCTCGACGAATTGCACGCTCTCGCCCCGTCCAAACGCGGCGATCTTCTCGCGCTCGACCTCGCGCGGCTGCGCACAATTACACCGGATGCGATGATGGTCGGTCTCTCAGCAACCGTTGCGCGCCCGAGCGAATTGCGCGGCTATCTGATGCCGCAAACCGATCCGGATAGGGTGACGCACCTCGCCGATCTCGTGACCGTCGAAGGCGGCGCCAAACCGGAAATCAGCATCCTTGAAGTCGAGGATGAAATTCCCTGGTCGAGCCACACCGCACGCTACGCAATGCGCGAAGTCTACGATGCCATTCGCGCTCACAAGCTGACGCTGGTCTTCGTCAATGCGCGCCTGCAGGCCGAAGTCGCGTTTCAGGAGCTTTGGCGGATCAACGACGACAACCTTCCCATCGGTCTGCATCATGGCTCGCTCGACACGCTTCAGCGCCGGAAGGTCGAGGCAGCGATGGCCGCGGGCAAGCTCCGGGCCGTCGTCGCGACATCGACGCTCGATCTTGGCATCGACTGGGGCGACGTGGATCTCGTGATCCATCTCGGCGCCCCGAAAGGCGCAAGCCGGTTCCTGCAGCGGATCGGCCGATCCAACCACCGCATGGATGAACCCTCGCGCGGTATCCTCGTGCCAGGAAACAGGTTCGAGGTTCTGGAATGCCGTGCAGCCCAGCAAGCGGCCGAAGCCGGCGCGCAGGATGCCGTCCTCTCCCGCTCCGGAGCACTCGACGTCCTCGCGCAGCACATTCTCGGCATGGCGTGCCAGGCGCCTTTCGATCCAACCGATCTGTTCACAGAAGTTCGTTCCGCCCTGCCCTATGCCGGGCTGAGCCGAAATCAATTCGACCGCGCCATCGACTTCGTCTCCACCGGCGGCTACGCACTCAGGAATTACGAACGGTTCGCCAAGCTCAAACCCTCTGACGGCGGCAAGCTGCGCGTTTCCAATCCGCGCATCGCGCAGCAATACCGCTTGAACGTCGGGACGATCGTCGATTCCCCGATGCTCAAGGTGCGCCTCGTCTCGGCGCGCCGGAGCGCTGGCCGCGCACGACAAGGCGGCCGCGTCCTTGGCGAGATCGATGAATATTTCGCAGAGCAGTTGCCGCCGGGCGCAACCTTCGTCTTCGCGGGCGAAGTTCTTCGCTTCGAAGGCATGCGCGATACCGAAGTCTTCGTTTCGCGAGCGTCATCGGAAGATCCGATGGTGCCGAGCTACGGCGGCAACAAGTTTCCGCTCTCGACGCATCTCGCCGCTCGGGTCAGAGCGATGCTCTCCAATCCTGGCGATTGGCCGGGACTACCGCCAGCCGTCGCCCATTGGCTGGAACTGCAAAGCGAAAGATCCGTGCTTCCCGCGAGCGACGAAGTTCTCGTCGAGACGTTTCCACGCGCCGGACGCCACTTCCTCGTCGCCTATCCGTTTGAAGGCCGCCTCGCCCATCAGACACTCGGCATGCTCCTGACACGCCGCCTTCATCGCGCTGGCGCGCAACCGCTCGGCTTCGTCGCCAACGACTACGCCCTCGCGCTCTGGGGATTGGGTGATATTTCCGCGCTCATATCCGAGGGCAAACTATCTTTGGCCGACCTTTTCGACGAGGACATGCTGGGCGACGACCTGGACGCTTGGCTCGCGGAAAGCAACTTGATGAAGCGGACGTTTCGCTTGGCGGCCGTCATCGCCGGGCTGATCGAGCGCCGCCATCCTGGCAAGGTCAAATCGGGTCGGCAGGTTACGATGTCGACCGACCTTATCTACGACGTCTTGCGCCGCCACGATCCGGACCACCTGCTCCTCGAAGCGGCATGGGCCGACGCGGCAACAGGGCTCCTGGACATCAGGCGGCTTGGCGACTTTCTGGCGCGCGTCAAGAACCGAATCAGGCATCAATCCTTGTCACGGGTTTCGCCCTTGTCCGTTCCGGTGCTTCTTGAGATCGGCCGCGAAGTCGTTGCCGGCCACGCTCGCGACGCATTGCTGCGCGAAGCCGCGGATGTTCTCGTCCAAGACGCGATGGGGGATTCCTGAGCATGGGCATGCTGAAGCCGGAACGTATCGGGCTCGATGATTTTGCCGATCAACACGTGTCGATCTGCGGTAAGTCGTTCCTGGCGCACAAGTCGGGCGCGCTTTACTGGCCCGCGGAAAGAGCGCTGATCGTCGCCGACCTGCATCTCGAAAAGGGTTCGGCCTTCGCAGCCCGCGGGCAAATGCTGCCGCCCTACGACACGCGCGAAACCCTCGCGAAGCTCGCCGCGATGATCGACCGGTACGATCCCGAGACCGTCATCTCGCTCGGCGATAGCCTGCACGATCCCGATGGTGCGGCGCGCATGGATGCAAACGACATCGAGAGCCTGCATATGCTGCAGGAGGATCGCGACTGGATCTGGATTACGGGCAATCACGATCCGAAAATAGACCGCGCACTCGCGGGCTACGTCCTGCCCGAGATCGTCGTCGAAGGCATCGCCCTCCGTCATGAGCCGCGCGCTGGCGCTGTGACGCACGAAATCGCCGGACATTTCCATCCCGCTGCCCGGCTCGTGCTGCATGGAACGTCATTGCGCCGTCCCTGCTTTGTCGGCAACGGCTTGCGGCTCGTGCTCCCGGCGTTCGGCGCTTACGCGGGCGGTCTGAATATTCTCGACTTGGCGTTCGAACCGCTATTTGGGATGGATGGGCTTGCGGTGTGGATGCTCGGTCACGAAGGGCTCTATCCCGTCGCGCCGCGCCTCCTCAAGGACGATTGAGAGACTTTATACCGCCTGGAAAAGCTACGTCGCGGTTAGACCTATCCGGGGATGCCGTTCTTCGGGTTCTTCTGCCACTCCTGGCCCGCGACGCGAGCATCATTGACGGCGCGATCAACCGGTATCGGCTTCCACGCCGAGATCATCCGCTCGGCTGCAGCGATCTCGTCGGCGGTCAGCTTGCCGCGCAGGATGTCCCGGCGCCGTACCGCGTCGGCATCTTTGCTTTGAGCAGCCAATGAAATCCACATGTAGGCTTGCTTCAGATCGCGCTTAACACCAAGGCCGTTCTCATAAAGAATCGCCAGATTGAACTCGCTGTCCGCGAGCCCGCGGCTGGCAGCCTGTTCGAACCATTGCGCCGCGGTCGTGTAGTCCGGCGACTGATCGGTCTGATTGGCGCTGAGCACCGCGAGATTATGCATGGCTTTTACGTTGCCTTGATTGGCGGCGCGCCGGTACCACGCCGCCGCAAGAGTGCGATCGGGTTTCAGACCGAGACCCCGTTCATAAAGCGCACCCAGACGATATTCGGCCGGAGCGAAACCGCGATCCGCCGAGCGCGTGTACCACTTCGCCGCTTCCTTGAAGTTCTGAGGCGTTCCGTTGCCCTCAGCCAGACGGGCGCCGACCTCGAATTCCGCCGACGGGTCGCCCTTGGCCGCTGCGAGGCGAAGCGACAGGGGACCGACCGTTGCCGGCGGCAAGTCGAGCGCCCCCGTGCTTGATACGACGCGGGGAGCAGGCGTGGGCGAACTTGGAACGTCTGAACCCTCGGTCTCGGCTTCAGTCGGAACGATTGAAGCAGGCACCAAAGCCGGGTTGCTTTCGCGCGCCGCTGCGTCTCCGAGCTTACCTGAAATCGCCGCCATGGCCTCATGGCGCTCGGCCCGTTTCATGCTCGCTTCAGTCACCGGTTCGCTGAGATCTACGGCGACGCCGAGCATTGGCAGCGTCGTCTTAGATCCGTTGAAGGTGCTGTGAATGACTTTCCCCCGCCCGTCGCTTTGCGGCGTCGCATCGCCACGAGGTCCGGTAGCGGGCGATGGCTGCGTGCTCATATTCTTTGTGCCGGGCTGCTCCGTTGGCTGCGCTTCGCCACTATTTCCCGTCGTTTCCGCCGTAGATGTGACCGCCTGCCCCGCCTTGGGTACCAACGAGGACGATGGCCCAACGGTAGGTTTGGGAGCCTCTCCACCGAGCGTGTACCAAAGTCCGCCCAGCGCCAACAACGCGGCGACCGCAAGAATCACGAGACGTGGCGACGGCCCCGAAGGACCTGAAGCTTTTGAGCGCCCAGCCGCCGGACGTATCGGCTTGCTGCCATGCGGTCCCCGGACGGCATCCGAGGACGACATGGAAAATGCGCCGCTTTCCGACGGCGAGGTCACGACGATTTCATCCTCGGCAGCAGCCGCTTCAAGACGCATCTTCGCGCGCCTGGCTTCAGCGACGTAATCCTGACGTAGCTGTTCGTTGCTGCGTTGGCTTGGTTGCTTCGCTTCGCTTGGCCGCTCAACGTCATAGGACTGAGCGTACCGGTTCACCGGTGCATCTTCGACCACATACTCATTGGAAGCCGGTTCGCCACGATCATAGGCATCGGAAACATTCCCCTCGGCCTCGATCTGCGGGTCGATCTCACGCCGCGCTTCGTAGTCGTACGGCCCCCGATGGGCAGACGCGTTATGATGATACTGCCGAATTTCGATCGCATCGACGCGATCGAGCAGCCTGATCATCGCCTGCTGCAAGGTATCGAGCAAAGCCACGGTGTTTTCTTCGCCGTGCTGCCTTTCCGAGATCATCCGTTCGAGAAGCGGACGGAGTTCCCTGACCGGATCTCCGGAGAGAGGTGCCATTTCGGCGAAACGCATCGCCGTATGCTCGGCCGCTTCGCGCGCAATCGCTCCAATATCGACGGCTTGCGGCGCAGGAGATTGTTGCTGCAAGACCGAAGCGGAGCCACTTTGCGCCTCAGCCAAGCTGCGCGTAATGCTCGCAAGCTGCGCTTCAATGACATTGAGTCGAGACAGCTGGTCTTGGGTCTGAACCAGATGGTTGACGACTTCGCCGACGTGCGACTCGATCAGATGCACTGCTTCGAAGTCGGCCCGCGTTGCAATGCCTTCGAACATTTTGACGAACTGTTGCTCGAATTGGTCGAGCCGTTGGCCAAGCGTATTGAAGCCTCGATCGGGCCGGATCTCGGCCAGCGACTGCTCGATACCCTTCGCAATTTCGGCAAAGCGATTGTCAAGCCAGAGCTGATCAATCCCCGTGGCCCGCGCCGATGCTCCTGCGGCGGAGGCGCTTGAGGAAGCGGCAGCAAAATTGGCGACAGCCGATTCATAAAGTCTGGTGAGGGCCTCGGCCGCCTCGCGATCCCACGGACCTGAACCTTCTTCTGAATCGTCCGGCGAAGGCGAGCCGGAAGTAATTTCACCCGCTTCCGATTGCATATGGGCTTCGCCCGCACGTTCGCTCGCCGACTTCGACACCGTGGCTGAATCCGCCGAGGCTAGACGTTTGGCGAGTTCAGCAACGCCCGATTCGATGAGATCGAAAGCAGAAGTGAATTGCGTCGGGACGTGATGTCTGAGGGTTTCCGTCTCGCGGCCCATGTTTGCAATGCGGCTCCGCATTTCGCCGAGCGTAGCGGCGTGCCGTCGATCAGCGTCCGTAAGCTGCTCGGCTATGGCGTCGATCAGAAGCTTCAATTCGTCGTGGCCGTCCTCACCACCGGAAGCTTCGGGAGAACCGCCGAGATCGTCGTTTGAACTCAATTCCGGATTCGACATGTATCCCTCAAGACGGCGCGATGCTGGCAGTCCGGGCGCAGGAGCGGCATCGGCGGGAGGGACATCGAAAATCGTCCGTGCCACGCGATAATCGCGGTTCTTCGTTCGGACGCAGCACAAATCAGCTCCAGGCACGTTGGAGAATTGCAGTAAATACGGCGTTAAGATCTGAGGCCGACGTCTAAGCGTCCGTAAGACCTGGGCGGGCGACGCCATACAAATGGGCAATGCCGAGCTGCCGGCTACCTTGTAGAGGCGACAATTCGGGTTATCTGGGTTCGCCACCTTGTGTGCAAATCGCTGAGATCATCGCAGCGAAGCCGCTTGCAACGCGAAGTTTAAGGGAAGCCAGACACCCGCATGGGAGCGTCTACAAAAAGATCCGCGACCGCATGAAAGATCCCGACAAGCGAACGCCGCCAGCTAAAAACGCCCGCCGCCGAACAATCCAGCCCCACTCCAGCGAACGCCTGGTCCCGCTTAGGACCGATACGCCGAATAGTTGCGCGTCGCCCGTATGAGCTCATGCACGGTGCCTGCCTCCGTCATCGCGTGCCCGGCATCCGTGACAATACGGAGGTCCGCATCGGGCCAGGCTTGGTGCAGCCGAATGGCATTTCTGACGGGTGTCACAACATCGTAGCGGCCATGAACGATGACGCCGGGGATGCCTCGGAGACGTTCGGCATTGAGCAGCAGTTCGCCATCCCGCTCGAAGAAACCGCGATTGACGAAATAATGGCTTTCGATTCGGGCGAACGCGAGCGCGTAAGTACCGACGCCAAACCGCGAGACACGCTCAGGCTCCTGGATCAACGACAGCGTCGTGCCTTCCCAAGTACTCCAGGCTCGCGCCGCCGCGACCTGTGTTTCAGAATCATCTGACGTCAGCCGCCGGTAATACGCGGCGATCATGTCGCCGCGTTCGTCGGCAGGAATGAGCCGCTGAAATTCCGCAAAAGCTTCCGGATAAATCCAACTGCACCCGTCCTGATAGAACCAATTCAGCTCGGCTTTCGTGACCAGGAAGATGCCCCGCAGGATCAGTGCGGTGACGCGCTCGGGATGTGCTTCGGCATAGGCAAGGGAAAGCGTCGATCCCCAAGAGCCGCCGAATAGCTGCCAGCGATCGACGTCGAGCTCGCTGCGGATGCGTTCGATGTCCCCGATGAGATCCTGCGTGGTATTGTTTTCAAGCGACGCATAAGGCGTGGAGCGCCCGCACCCTCGCTGATCGAAAAGCACGATCCGATAAAGGTCCGGATTATGAAACCGTCGCATCGTCGGATTGCAGCCGCCACCGGGGCCGCCGTGCACGATCAGCACCGGCTGGCCGTTCGGATTTCCGCATTCCTCGACGTAAAGACTGTGCCCGCCGCTGACGGGCAGTCGATGCTCGCGGTAGGGAGCGATCGGCGGGTAGAGATCTAGGCGGTCTCTGATGGTCATTGGCTTCCGCTTTCGATTTACGCTCTCGCACGGGCAATCGGCAGTCACACCGGCGCGACTTTCTTATTGCGCCTCCTCGGTCGCATCGCGCGCATGTTTGCGAGAGTTTCGCCGCGCCAGACCAACAGCAGCATCATGCGGATATTGAGGACCGTCAAGTGCGCGCGTGCTTGCGCAGCTGCAACCGCTGCATCTCCCGATCATATATGATCTCGCCGCCCGGAACCCGAATGTCGCGAACGATCTCAAGCGTATGACGCGTCGCTTCCTGCCTCAGCAAACTGACCCCAATCGCCACCGCCAGCGAGATCGGCAGTGCAAGAATGCCAGCAACTGGGCTCGGAGCGGAAACGGCTCCGATTTCGCTCATGAGAATGGCGAGCGCAGCGGTAACGAAACCCGAAACGACGGCTGCAATGGCGCCCGTGGCCGTCAATCTCTTCCACCAGACAGACAGGATCATGACAGGAAAGAGGCTCGCTCCTGTAAGAGACAACGCCCACAGGACAAGTCGGAGCGGATCGGTCGGCGCGATTATCGTCAACGCCGCACCGCAAACAACGACAACACCGGTGAACCCGCGGCTGATCCAGACACGGGTGTCCGGGGCAACCGGCTCCCACGACATCCCCTGAACAACGTCCTCTCCCAGAATGGCAGACAACGACGCGGTCGTCGCGCCGGCGGTAACAAGCGCCCCGGCAAGAGCACCCGCCAGAAGCAGGTAGACGAAAGCCTGGGGCAAGCCGGTTGCGATGGGCAGCGCGAACAATACGCCATCGCGATCGAAGTGAAGCCCATTGAAAGCCAAACGCGCGGCGGTCTGATCGAAGCTGACCAGATGCGCCGCCGCCGCTTCAAAAAGCCATTTCGGCAGCGGCCCGAGACGCTCGCTCATCACGGCGTCGAGGGCAAAATCGCGCATGAAGATCGCGACCGACGATACCGTGAGCAAAGCGAGGCCGGAAAACACCGTCGCCCATCCCAACGCTTTGCGCGCTTCGTAGACGCTCGGGGTCGCCGCCACCCGTGGCAACAACCAGGGCGCCGTACTGATGCCTGCGGCGATGCTCAATATCGCCAATCCGAAGCTGAGGACTCCGACGTCTCCGAACGGTTGCATGTAGGGTTTGGTCAACGCCGCGAATCCGTCGCCGGGCAAATCGAACGCCAGCGGCCAGACATTGACGAGCTGCAATCCCTCGTTCACTTCGTTCCGCACCAATCCGCGCGCGATAGGCCCGTTTGCAAGTTGCGGAATAGGCAAGTTGGTGATGATGACGCTCACCGCCGTCGCAACGCCAAGCAGGGCGAGAAACAACGCAATTGATTGCGCAACCCCTGCCCACGTGAACGAACGCTTGCCGCCCGCCCCTGTGATGATCGCAACGCTCAACGCGAGCACGCACACGATAAGGCTGGGATTGATGGCGACCAGACGACCGCCGATTTCAGCGCCCATGCGGAGTTCCGCAGAAAGGACGAGGAGCATCGGCACCGCGACCACGGCCGCTGACGCGATCCTGAGAGGCCGGCTGTCGAAACGGCGGCCCAGATAGCTCGGCACCGTGAAGGCACCGAATTTTCGATAGAACGGCGCAAGCGTTATCGCCATCACCACAAGGCCGGTAAGCGTACCGATCAACAGGACGAGAGCGTCGAACCCCGCAAAGAAAAACGCACCCGTACCCGCCACGACGAACGTCGCGCCCATGGCCGAGGCCGCAAGCAAAAGACCCGTGTAAGCAGCCGGAACCCGTCGGCCCGCTGCGAAGTAATTGAGCGTATCGTTGGATCCAACCGACAAGCCGATTCCCGCATAAATCAAAATGGGCCCGGCAAAGAACGCCAAGCGTAAAAGCGATTCATTGAGGTTCAGCTGCTCGAAGATCAGAACGAGCAGAAACAGCGCCGTAAAAAGCGCTGCAAAGATGCTGAAATACGTACCGAGGCGCGGATTGACGACCCTCGCGCGAGCACCAAACGTCATCCTACGTCCTCACGTATCCTCGTGCGCCCCATGCCAATGATCAATGGCATTCTGACGATTGACGTAGCTCGCCACCGTCACCACGGCGATCACGAAGAAACCATGCGCGGCGAGGAAATAGCCGAGCGGAAATCCGAGAAAGCGATTGGCATTCAGCTGCTGCGCATAGAGCGGCAGAACCATCACGATGGCGAGGAAAGGAATAAGACTGGCGAGCACCTGCCATTTGGTATGACGCCAATAAGGCTTGCGCTCTTTACGTTCGATCATTCCGTGATCCCTCGATCGGTCGCGGTAACGGGTTTGTCTCCGCCACTATGCCCGGCGGCTTGGCCCTTTGTCCAATGACCATCCAGTCACGCGCAGCGCTGTCCGTTGTCCGCGATAATTTGATTCCGTAAAATTGGGGCGCGATTCGAGCAAAGAGATGGAGAAGTTTGCGTCGCAGTACACGCTCGAACAGCTGTCTCACCAGCGACCACGGTGCCTATACGAAAACAGGATCAGCCGAAACACGCCGGAAAGGACGATTGCGATGAAAATACTAGGTGAATTCAAGGAATTTGCGATGCGCGGCAACGTCATCGATCTCGCCATCGGCGTGATCATGGGCGCCGCATTCGCCCCGATCGTCGCGACGCTCGTCGATAATATTGTCATGCCACCGATCGGCTATCTGCTCGCTGGCGTCGATTTCTCCAATCTTGCCGTCGCGATCCCGACACCAACCAATCCGGTTCTGATCAAGTACGGCATATTCCTCAATGCCCTCATCAAGTTCGTCATCACCGCCTTTGCGATATTCCTGCTCGTCAAAGCCATCAATCACATGAAAAAGCCGGCGCCCGCCGCCGCGCCGCCGCCTACGCCGACAGAGATATACCTGAAGGAAATCCGCGACCTCTTGGCGAGCCGGAAATAGCCGCCTTCCCCGATCATCGTGTCTCCCGTCTGCCGGAGTTCGTGCGCGCGGGCCCGGCAGACCTTAATGACGCGTATATGTCGCCTGCTGAGTGACCCAGCCGCTTATACTCAAGCTGATTGGCGACTTGGTTTTCTGATCCACGGCAGCTCTTGATGTCTCGAGCGCATCCACCCGCTCCGAAAGAGCGTCGGCTTGTGATCCCTGAACGAGCGGGTCGCGATCCAGCGCGGCTGGCGACAAGGAACTGGCCGGTATTGCGCTCTTAGTCGCCGGACGAGAATTGGCTTCGTCGGCCGCCGCATGCGCCGCCATCAAGCCAGATGCCATGATCATCGCCAGCCCGGCGACGCGTATCGATCGTTTCATGGACTTCCCCTCCGGACGCCGCGGCAAAGCCAACAGGCGCGCAGTTCCCACCGTCGGCATGTATAGCACGAACCGCCCGTCTGGCGACCATCTGAACGCATCTGCCACGAAAAACCCGCCGCGGCCGCTTGGCCGAATTGACAAATTTCAATGACGTTTCAAGGCGCCCTGCGCCGCCGCAGTGCCGTTTGCACAAAGGCTCAAAACGTGGCAAAAGCCGCTTCTTCAAGCGCTTCGCGGGCGTAGTTCAATGGTAGAACGGCAGCTTCCCAAGCTGCATACGAGGGTTCGATTCCCTTCGCCCGCTCCAGCGTTCTTCCGTTAAGATAGCACCGATTTGACCTGCCTCCTGATTGCGGATTCTTGGCTCGTCTGCACTCGCCGTTGACGGCCTACCAATTGGTAGGTACCTAAGCGCTGTGCCACAGATGGATACAAGATCTGCCCTGCTAGCGGAGGCCGAGATCCTCGTCAGAACGAGGGGCTACGCCGCGTTCAGTTACGCCGACCTGTCGGATCGCATCGGCATTCGAAAAGCCAGCATCCATCATCACTTCCCCACCAAGGAAATGCTCGGCACCGCACTCATCGACTCCTATCTCGAGCGTTTCGTAGCCGAGCTTGAGGCACTGGCCGAAAAACACGTCGATACCAGAACGAAACTTCTAACGTACGGCGCCTTGTTCGCACAAAGCTTGGGCGACGGCTTGATGCCTCTGTGCGGTGCGCTGGCCGCTGACGTCGCCTATCTTCCGGCGTCCATGCAACAGCGCGTAAAGACCTTTTTCGAGATTCATACCGACTGGCTTGAGATGATTTTGCGCGACGGCGTTGCGAAGCATGAGATACGCCTCACTGCCACCCCACATAAATCCGCACTTCTCCTGCTAAGTACGCTTCAAGGGGCAAGCGTCGTTGCCTGGGCGTTGAAAGATCCGACGGTAATCAAGCCGGCATTCAAGCAGCTCGTGGACAGCCTAGCGAAATAATCATTTGACTCCCGTACCTACCAACTAGAAGGTAGTACTGGTAGACCATGTTGAGTGCTGTGAGCACGTTGTGCTCTGAAAACCCGAAGGATATCGCAATGTCGATGATGGACTGGAACGCATATCGTAACACGCTGGTGGGCCGTATCGGAGAGCTTGGCAAACTGTCACCCGACTCCGTCGCCGGCTACATGACCGCCAGCGGCGCCGGTGCCAAGACGGGCCATCTCGATGAGAAGACGCGTCAGCTGATCTCACTCGCCGTCGCGGTAACGACGCGTTGTGATGGATGCATTTCCGTCCACTCTCAGAAGGCAGTTCAGAACGGAGCGACGAAAGAAGAAGTTGCAGAAGCGCTCGGCGTCGCGATCGCGATGAACGCGGGCGCGGCTCTCGTCTACTCGGCTCGCGCGCTGGACGCCGTTGATTCAGTCTCTGCCGGAAACAAAGCTTGACCCGCGTTTCACCACGAGCGGCGGCTCCGCCCTATTGAGCGGCGGAGCCGGAGTTCGACGCCGGTGGCGTCGGATTATATGGACCGGATATTCCTGTCGTCCCCGAGCTATCGCCCGAAGCGGCGCCTTGGGGGGTCGGCGTTACGTTCGCGGGCGCCTTCGACTTCGGCACGGTGCTGCCCGAGTCTTCAGAATTTGCACCCGCCGCTGGCGGCGTCGGCGTACTGGGTGATGCCGGAACCTGGGGCGTTGATGGCCCGGCATTGGTATCGGCCTGCACTGAAACAGACATGCCCACCATCGCGAACGCCAACGCTACTGCGAACATCCTCATAGAACGCATCCTTCATCTTGTTGCGCTTAAAGCAACGCACCGAGACGCGGCCGTGTTCCCGTTATCTTAAATCAAGCGATAACGCGGGAGGATGCTTTCGAGTTCTCAGGAGGCTGATCGGACGGCGGACCGATCAAATTCTTCGCACGGCTGACCTTCCCGGCTTTGTCGGGCAAGATCCGGTCCACCAGCTCGATTTCCAGGTTGATCACACCGCCAAGACCTTCGCTCGCGAGCGATTGCTTGATGTAGTTGTGCAACCGCTCGGGAGAAAGTTGCTTTCCGGATTGGGCCGCAGCGCGCAACACGAACGTATTGACGCCGGTCTGCAGAATTTGATGTTCGGCGAGATCGGTTTCGTTATCGAGAGCGGCCAGGAACACATAGATCGGCAGATCGCGGCTCCGTCCGTTGATCTCGACCCAAAGCTGATCTTTGGCCCGTCCGCCGACCGACTCGATCAACGGCAGGACGTTGCCACACGTGCAAGGTCGCGGACTGATCGTGACCATGTCGTCAATCTCGTAACGAATGATCGGTTGCACAAAGTTGTAGAGATTGGTGAGCAGCACCTTGCTCCCCGGCGTGCCGTTCGGCACCGGATTGTTGTTCGCATCGACGACCTCCAGGATCGCCAGATCGCTATTCAAGTGACTGCCGCGGCAAACCGGGCACCCGCAGCTCAACGCCATGCACTCGGCCATGCTGTAGCTGTTGGTGACGTGCACCCCGAACGCGTTCTCGATACGCTCGGCCACCGGTGGCGGAAGCGGCTCGCTCATGCTGTTCATCTGCTCGAGCTTGCCGCCTTCGCGAAGCTTGAGCCGCCCGGCTTCCTGCTCGCGAGCCAGGTATTCGAGTGAGCTGGTATAGCCGGTGATGAACGTCGGCTGAAAATCATTCAGCCGCTGGACAATCTCTTCGATCGGATCGAACACCGACATGCGCTGCAGCTTGAGATACGGCCGCGCGACGCGCGGAAAATAGTTGAAGAACGTGCTGCTCGGATAGAAGCCGGGCCGCTGCGTAATGATCACCATGCGCGCCGGATTGACGAGCCGCCCAATGTGCGGAAGGAATTTCCGGCGCACCTTGTTTCCGCGGGCAAATTGCGCGGCAAAACTCGTGATGATGGCGTGCTTGTCCTGCACGACGAGCGCCGGCTGACCTTGGCTGCCGGACGTATGGCAAAGCGCATATTTGCCTTTGAAGTAGACGCCAATGTTGGCGTGATCGGCGATGAAGGCTTCGATGTCGGAGCGACGAAGCGTGCGATCGGTGAAGATATCGTCGAGATTGGCCATCATCTGCGGCTTGTTCAGCGTCGGCAAATCCGCCAGCGCGCAGGTATCGACGTCGATGCCCCGCAGCCTCTCTTTGTAAAACGGCGAATTTTCGCGGGCGAAACGGAGAAGGCGTCGAAACCGCTCTTCCCGAAGTTCCATCGTTCGATCGACTTCGCCCGTGCGGGGCGGAATGAGCTTGTGCAGCTTCGTGCTGAGTTCCAGCAATTCGGAAGCGGCTGCGAGTATGCCCATTAGCTAGTGGCCTCTCAAATATGAACTTTTCGTAGGATTGCGCACCTACGGTTTCGTTGTCTTACGCCGGTTGAGCCGAGGTGAACAGGGTGTCTCATATGCGACGTCAAATGACCTCAGCTTGAGTGGAACCATACATTGGCATGTTTT
>JAICLG010000366.1 GCA_025927515.1 Hyphomicrobium sp. | reverse complement strand
TGGGCAACGTCAGACGCCATTTGACGATCGCAATCAGCGTCGCGATGGCGAAGAGCAGCACGGCGATGGCGATCGTCGAGGCAGGCAGCGACACGGCGCGCTGCACGACGGTCGACAGGTCGTAGAAATGGAGGAGGGTGCCGATCGCGATCGCGCTGAACAGGACGCGGATGATGGGAAGAAAGCGGCGCATCAGTGGATGACGCTGTCGTCGGCGGCGAAGAGGCCGACGCTTCCCTGCGCCAACTGCGCCAGGAACGTTCGCCAATCGTCGACGGGCTCGAGCACTTCGGGGCTGGTCATGCCGCGTTCCTTCGGAGCGGATTGCGTCGCGTCACGAGAGTCTCGAATTTAGCGCAGATCGCCTCGGCCGTCCGGCCGATTCGTCGCCGTGCGGCGACGCTTCTACACTCGACGCTCGTCATCCGGAGCGTCGATTTCCATGCCGAACATCGCAGCCTGGCCCGCCAGCGAGCGTCCGCGCGAGCGCCTGTTCGCACACGGGGCGGCGGCGCTCACCGATGCCGAGCTGATCGCGGTGATTCTCGGCGCGGGTAGCGCACGAGCGTCCGCGCTCGACGTCGCCCGTGATCTTCTCGGCCGGCACCGCAATCTGTCCGCGCTGTTCGGAGCGTCGATCGAGGCGCTCGCGGGGACGGAAGGCATCGGGCCGGCGAAGGCTGCGAAGCTCAAGGCGGGCGTCGAGCTCGCGCGGCGAATCCTGCGCGAAGAGATGACGCACGGCGACGCGCTCACGTCCCCCGAGCGCGTGCGCGATTACCTGCGGCTGTCGCTCGCGGCGCTCCCGCACGAGGCGTTCGTCGTGCTGTTCCTCGACAGCCAGCACCGGCTGCTCGCCGCCGACGAGCTCTTTCGCGGCACGCTGGCGCAAACGAGCGTTTATCCGCGCGAAGTAGTCAAGGCGGCGCTCGCGCGCAACGCCGCGGCGGTCATCTTCGCGCACAACCATCCGTCGGGCGTTGCCGAGCCGTCGCGTGCCGACGAGCTGTTGACGCAGGCGCTGAAGCAGGCGCTTGCGCTCGTCGACATCCGCACGCTCGACCACTTCGTCGTCGCCGGGCATCGCGTCGTGTCGTTCGCGGAACGGGGGTTGTTGTGAGGCGAGTAGAGGGGGTGAGGCGCTGGCTTTCCGAGTGGCTGCAGGCACTTGGAGCGGTGCTACGCAGTCCAACGGCCAGGCAGAAAGAAGCGCACGCGCGCTACTGCCATACGATATCCGCTGCGGGTCTGATCGGAGGCGTAACGCTTCTTTTCTCCGAATCCGCGCTGACGATGTTTAGCGTCGTCCGGGCGACCGCCATGCTCGTCGTCGCCGTGGTACTGTTTATTTCCGGAATGCTCTTTAACGAGGAGCCTTGATGCATATCGACTGGTTCATCGTTGTCATATTGGCAGTCGCGATCCTCTTCGGTTGGTGGTCGTCGTGGCTTGCCGTTAAAGGCAGGCGCGAGAAGCGCGGAAGAGCTGAGAGAAGCGAAGCGCAACGTTCTGCAAAACCTTGATATTGCGTTTGTCCCCATAACATCGGGCGTTGCCGGTCAAACCCCATTTCCGAGGAGTGATGCACATCGACTGGTTCATCGTCTTCGTGTTTTCCTTCACCATTCCCCTGGCGTGGTGGACAACATGGCTGGCCTTGAAGGACCGGGACACCGACCGGAAACGCGACGCGATCGGCCCGGCGAAGGATTCGCCAAGCCATTGATCCTCGCTGCGCTTTCCGGCACAATAGCAGGCTTTGCCCAACCAACCGCATTTAGGAGCGAGCGATGGCTCGAGTCTGCCAAGTCACCGGAAAGGCCCCAATGGTGGGCAACAACGTTTCGCACGCCAATAACAAGACGAAGCGGCGATTCATGCCCAACCTGCAGCGGCGCCGGTTCTGGGTCGAAAGCGAGAACCGCTGGGTGAGCCTGCGCCTCACCAATGCCGCGCTGCGAACGATCGACAAGAACGGCATCGATGCCGTCCTTGCCGGCATGCGGGCGCGCGGTGAACACGTCTGACCCGAGCGGAGGAAGCCATCATGCCCCGTGACAAGATCAAGCTCGAATCGTCGGCCGGCACCGGCCACTTCTACACGACGTCGAAGAACAAGAAGAACATGCCCGACAAGATGGAGATCAGGAAATTCGATCCCGTCGCGCGAAAGCACGTCCTGTACAAGGAAACGAAGCTGAAGTAATCGGCCGGTTCTCGCTTCCTTTACGAAGAGCCCGCGGTCTGCGGGCTTTTTTGCGTCGAATTCCATGTTGGCGTAGCGCCTTACCAGCTCTGTCGCCTGATTTTCGGAACCGCGTCGAAGTGGATGTCGCGGCTCAAGACTGGCAGCCCATGTTGCAAGGCGAGAGCCGCGATCCACGTATCGTTGGCCGGAATCGGGTTGCCTCCAAGTCGGAGCGCAAC
>JAICLG010000182.1 GCA_025927515.1 Hyphomicrobium sp. | reverse complement strand
GATCGGCATTTGAATATCGAGACGGCGCCAGACGACGATGGCGTTCAGGAGCGCGGTACTCGTCAGCGATATCGCGGTGGCGCTGGCGGCGCCCACGAGGCCGAACCTCGGCACAAGGACGAGATTGAGTGCGATGTTCAGAAACGCGGCGCCCGAGAGGACAGCGGCGCACAGCTTCTGCTCGCCGAGCATGTTCAATAGGTATTCGGCCGGACCCATCGCCGAGCGCGAGAGGAAGCCGATGACGAGGATGCACATCACCGGATAGCCTGTCGCGAATTGCGGTCCGAACAGTGACAGCAGCGGCTTGCCGAGGGCCAGAATGACGAGCGCGCTGGCAAGCGACGGCCAGAACGTCCAGTTGACCGCGTCCTTCACGAAGGCGCGCAGTCCCTCGTTATCGCCGCGCGCATTGAGAGCCGCGAACTTGTGCGCCACGGCGCTCCCCACCGCGTAATGCACGAACATGATCAGAGCCATCGTCTTGCCGGCGGCGAAATAAATGCCGACGTCCGCCGGCGGCATGAAGCGGGTGATGACGAGGATGTCTGTATTCTGCAAGAGCAGCTCAGCGCTCATCATGACGAGCAGCGGCAGTGAAATTTTGAACCACGCGGGGAAATCGCTGGATCGGGGCCCGGCCGCGATCGTCATTCGCATGCGCCTGTTGAGAAAGAGCGCTTGCAGAATGCCGCTCAGCCACGTCGCAACGATCGCAGATGCGGCGGCCGTTGCGGCGGTCATCGGCAACGCGGCTGCGTAAGCGACGAACATTGAGGTCAGCAGCAGTAATGGTCGCAGAAGGTAGGGAGGAACGAGGGCGATGCCCATCCAGGCGTTGCCGCGGCCGAGGCCGTCCTGGACGTCGGTCAGCGCATAGAGCGGAACGCAGACGAGCGCCAGGTAGACGGGCAATACGAACTGACTTTGAATCTCATTCTGGAAAAACCACACGCCGGCCAATCCGGCGGCCATAACAATCGTCCCGCCGCAGAGCGCGACGCGTCTGACGCCGTGAACGAGTCCGCGGAGATGGGCATAATCAGTGGTCTCGCGGTAGACTGGCGCAAGGCGGATCGATGCGAGATTCAGTCCGAGATGAGATACGGCGCCGAGAATGAGGACCCAGGTCCATACGGAAACATAAATGCCGTACTCGAAGCCGCCCATCCAACGTGCAAGGACGATCTGCGTCAGATAGAGCAAGCCCGCGCTCAGGACACGAACTGCAAAGGCCAGAATGGCATCGCGTTGAGTCCTCGCGCGCTCGCCGTTGGAGAAAAGAACGTCCCCAATCAGCACGCGGACGTTCGCAACAAAGCTCCGCGCCGTGTCGAGCAGGCTCGCGGAACGTCCCAATTCCGCACGCCCCGGCGATGCCGGGTTGAGGCTTTCTGCGGTCGCGCTTTCCAAGAT
Organism: Hyphomicrobium sp.; assembly: GCA_025927515.1. Taxonomy (GTDB): domain Bacteria; phylum Pseudomonadota; class Alphaproteobacteria; order Rhizobiales; family Hyphomicrobiaceae; genus Hyphomicrobium_B. Next base: position 4,885 of record JAICLG010000182.1, on the reverse strand, counting down.
AGGATTCCCCGTCCCTCAATTAACTCTCGAGGCGTTCCCGTTCGCGGTTGCGCACGGCCTCGGCCACTCCGCTCCAGGCCCATGCCCGGCCGGCGTCCCCCTTCTCGCCGTGGTAAATGGCAAAAAAGTCAGCAATCGCTGCTGCAAAAAACCCGTGCCGGCCTTCCATGACCTCGGCTATCGCGCTGACATCGCGAGGCGTCGGTGTAAAATCCTTCTCAGGAAACCTGGAAGTTCGCGGCGTCGAAGACATGGGATCGTCCTACCCAAAGGCTTAAATAGCGGTTGATGGGACGAAAGAAGCAAGTTTGACGCCACATGTATGGGGCTTCCTAGGGCGTTCTGTTCGACGTAGGTTAATTGACCGTTTCTCAGCGTGAATGCGCGTTTGGATCCTGTGTGGATGCGAGAGGCCGGTTATGAAGAGGACTTTGGCAGTAGCCGCAGGAGCGAGCCTCGCGCTGACCACGCCGGCAGGCGCAGCGGCGATGTTGTTTGCGGGATCCGTTCCGCGTTCCGGAATAGAACGGGTTCAGGCCGGTCCTGGGACAGGCGGACTTCGTTCGAAAGATCAGCGCAACCCGAAAGCTTTGCCGGGTCAGCCTCAACGCCGAGATCGTCAGCGTCCGGACGATAATGAAGGTGAGCGGTCGAACAACGCTCCCGCCAATCCGCCAGACCCGCCGACTTGCGTGTTTCGCAATGGCCCGCTCGATCTGATCATTTAAGGGAAGTGGTTACGGCGATGCTGCGTTGGCGGCTTTAGGGCTTGGCGCGGCTGTGTCGCCGGCTGATTGCCCCGTGCCTTTGGTTGCGCCTCCTCCTGTCGCATCCTTCGTACTCGCGGTCACTTTGGCTTTTTTGCCTTTATGACGTTTGTGTTTGGCGGCGTGATGATGCTGGTGATCGTGACAGCTCCATGCCACGACCGAGTCACGAACGGATCTAATGCCCTTGGCATTCGGATCTAGGGGCAAGGTGTCGAGCGTCGGCATATTGAAGTAATCTTTCCAGGCGTAGTCCTGGAAACCGTATTCAAGAAGCGCTGCTGATCGGAGAGCGCGTTCATTGCCCGACGACTCGCCGAGCACGATCGCCATCAGACGATGGCCGTCACGCGTCGCGGTTGCGGCGACGTTGTAGCCCGAATCGCACGTAAAGCCGGTCTTCATGCCATCGGCCCCCTCAAACGTTCGGAGCAATGCGTTGTGGCTCCCGAGCCGGCGCTTGCCGATGTACATCGCGGGCATCGACCAATAGCTGGCGTACTCAGGAAAATCTCTGATGACGGCGGTGGCGATCTTTGCAAGGTCGCGGGCTGTTGTCAGCTGACCGGGAGAGGGAAGGCCATTGGTGTTGTCGAAGTGCGTGCGCGTCATCCCGAGACGCTGCGCAGTGGCATTCATCTTTTCGACGAAGGCGCTCTCGCTGCCTGAAATCGCTTCGGCAAGCATGACGGTGACGTCATTCGCAGACTTGACGATGACGGCCTGCAGCGCCTGTTTGACCGTCAGAGTTTGTCCGACCTTGAGACCCGCCTTGCTCGGAGGTTGCAACGTCGCGATCAGCGAGCAAGGAATTTTATCATCGAGGTGGAGCTTACCGTCCCTGACAGCCTCGAACGCGATATAGGCGGTCGTGAGCTTGGTCAACGAGGCCGGATACCAAACGTCGTCGATATCCTCGGAATAAAGCACCTTACCGGTCGAGGGTTCGAACAACAGGGCAGGGTTGGCTGAGGCAGATACTATTCCGCCAAGCCAAAATACCGCGATCGCTGCGATTTGAGCCGCCCGTGCTCGCATGAAGGACTCCGGAAATCAATTTCGTTCGGCTATCACATCTGCACCGCGGGCGCCACCGGACCGGGTTATGTTCCTAGCTTAAAGTGAGTTGTGTTGCTTATGCGGCGCTTGGTTCCACAATTTTCACAAAAGACCGGCTCAGATCGCGACATATCGGATCGCGCATCAATCTGTCGTAACTGAACAATTGCAACTGCGTTCCGCATCTGGAACTTGGCCCATTCTACAGGCAATGGCGGGCACCGTTTCGGAGACTTTCGTGCAATTGCGGAGTTCGTTGTTCAGAGGCCAGCGCGGGCCGGCTTCTATGCGGACAGAAAAGCATAGCACAGGGTGTTTCGACGATATGCAGCGCCAGCACACCGAGAACGCCGAAGATGCGAACGCGGAAACGCGTCGTCGTGTTGCGATCTTCGGAGCTTTGGCGCTGGTCCTGCTATTGGCGTCACTCGATCAGACGATCGTCTCGACGGCGCTCCCGACGATCGTGCGCGAGATCGGCGGTCTTTCGCATCTCTCGTGGATCGTAACCGCGTATCTTCTGGCGACGACAGTCGTCGTTCCGCTGTACGGCAAGCTCGGCGACCTTTTCGGACGGCGGATCGTACTTCAGGCTGCCGTCGTGATTTTCCTCATCGGATCGGCGCTTTGCGGACTGGCGCAGAACCTGCCGGAGCTGATTGCTTTTCGCATCTTGCAAGGTCTCGGCGGCGGCGGTTTGATCGTGACCGCAATAGCCGTCGTTGGCGACGTCGTGCCACCACGTGAACGCGGTCGATATCAAGGTTTCTTCGGCGGTGTCTTCGGACTTTCAACCGTTCTTGGCCCGCTCATCGGCGGTTTCATCGTCGATAATCTGTCGTGGCGGTGGATCTTTCTCATCAATCTGCCGTTCGGCGTTTTGGCGCTCGCGGTCATCAACAAGACGTTCCGGCCGCATAGCAGAATGAAATCGGTCGAGATCGACTATGTGGGCGCGACCCTGCTTGCGCTTGCGCTGACGAGCGTCGTCATCATCACGAGTCTCGGAGGGACGCTGCTCGAAGAAGCGCCCGTCAGCATGTTCTCGATCTCGGCGCTGGGTGTCATTTCGTTCGTGCTATTTCTCTATGCCGAAACGCGCGTTGCCGACCCGTTGTTGCCGCTTTCGCTTTTCAAGAAACGGCCGTTCGTCATTGCGACGTCCGTGGGGTTCATCGTCGGCATGGCGCTTTTTGGCTCGATCACGCTGATGCCGGTCTATCTGCAGGTCGTCAAAGGCCTGGATCCGACGAGTGCGGGCCTGCACATGACGCCGATGATGCTCGGCGTTTTCGTCAGCTCGGTAACCAGCGGGCAGATCATCAGCCGCATCGGACGCTATAAAATGTTTCCGATCATCGGCACCGGACTCATGACGCTGGGGCTGGTGCTGTTGTCGCGAATTACACTCGCGACGTCGGCTGCGATGGCCTCGGCTTACATGCTGTGCCTTGGTCTCGGCCTTGGCATGGTGATGCAAATTCTGGTCATGTCCGTTCAGAACGCGGTCGCGTATGAGCAACTCGGCGTTGCGACGTCGGGAACGACCCTCTTTCGATCCATCGGGGGCGCTGTCGGGGCAGCACTCTTCGGCGGAATTTTTTCATTCACGCTGCAAAACATGCTCAGTGTTTCCGCGCCGGAACTCGTTGCGGCTGGAAACGATCCGGCGGCGATCGCCGCGCTTAGCGAGCCGCTTCGCTCGACTTATCTCGGGCTTTTCGTTGACGCCCTGCGTCCGGTTTTCATCACGGCTTCAGCGCTGACGTTTTTGGGTTTTCTTCTGACCCTCGCGATCCAGGAAGTGCCGCTCAAAACGACGCTCGCTCCGGAGCCGGTCAACGATCCGCTGCAAATGCCGCGCGATGCGACTTCGCTCGAAGAGCTGGAGCGTATCGTGGCGCGCGTCACCGCCCGGGAAAATCGCTGGCGCGTTTATCAGCAGACCGCCAAGCGTATAGGGCTTAATTTAGAGCCAAAGGAATTCTGGCTTTTCGCGAGAGTGGGCGAGCGCGGCGGCCAGGTGAGCAAAAGCGAACTTGGGGCACGGCTGGCAGTCGAGGAAAAAGAAAGGGCGCGGTTGTTCGCGCGGCTCGTGGCCTCCGGAATGGCCGACGAAACAGGCGACCTCATCGAGCTCACGCCCGAGGGCAAGGCCGCTTATGCTCGTCTGTTGCGCAACCGCGAGGACGACCTGAGGCACATGCTGTCCGAGTGGGACCGCAATGAGCATCCGGAAGTCCGCGCGCTGTTGCACGAGATGGCCAGCTCTTTCGCCAGCACACCGCCGGTCGAGACCGGACGCTAGGCCGCCTTGCTGACGCCGTTGAGTGCCGACACGTCGGCATCGCTCAGGCTTATCGCGGCGGCGGCGACGTTTTCTTCGAGGTGGCGAACCTTGGATGTTCCAGGAATTGGCAGCATGTTCGGGCTGCGCCGCAGAAGCCATGCCAGCGCGATCTGGCTGGGCGCGGCGCTGTGCCTCTTGGCAATGGCGTCGAGCTGCGACCCCGGCTTTGCGAGATCACCCGATGCGAGCGGGAACCACGGAATGAAGCCGATGCCGCTCTTCTCGCAGAAATCAAGGACGTCCTCGCTGCTGCGATCGGCAAGATTGTAGAGGTTCTGCACCGTCGCGACCTGGAAGTACTTCTGTGCCGCTTGAATCTCCTTGATGCTTACCTGGCTGAGACCGACATGGCGAATGAGCCCCTCGGCCTGCATGGCCTTGATGGCGTCGAACTGCTCATCCTGAGGGACTTTCGGGTCGATGCGATGCAGCTGCCAAAGATCGATGCGTTCCACGCCGAGCCTGCGGCTGCTGAGGATGACCTGCTGGCGGAGATACTCGGGCCTACCGAGCGGAACCCAGGTATTCGGGCCGGGGCGGACGAGGCCGCCCTTCGTCGCGATGACTATGCCGCGATAGGGATGAAGAGCCTCGCGGATTAGTCGCTCGCTGACCTCGGGGCCATAGGAGTCGGCGGTGTCGATCAGGTTGATCCCAAGCTCCGGAAGTTTGCGTAGCGTCCGCAGGCATTCCTCCCGATCCTTCGGCT
>JAICLG010000254.1 GCA_025927515.1 Hyphomicrobium sp. | reverse complement strand
TTCGGGGATCATTGGCCAGCCGATAACCTTCGCGGGTGCCGACGGCACTCAGTACATCGCCGTCATGTCCGGTGTCGGCGGTTGGTCTGGTGCAGTTGCTGTGGGCGAGATCGACCCGCGCGTCCGAAACGGCGCGCTCGGGTTCACCGGTGCGATGCAAGACTTGCCAGCATCAACCGTGGGGGGAGCGACTCTCGAAGTCTTCGCACTTCCGAAGAACCAGAAGAAAGCGGCTTCCGCCGAGTAACGTTTTGCCCGCTCCACGAAGGAGAACCATAAATGCGCTTCGGACAGCCCACACACGTAACGCTCGCCGCTGGCTTCCTGATGCTGACAACGCTGTGCTCCGGTCACGTTCTTGCCCAGGACAAACCTAACGGCAATGCGAGCAATCCCAGTGCTCCGCCGCCCGAGGACAGTTCGGACGCCGAAGCGACAATATCGCCGGGGCAACTGATCAAGGTGCCAGTCAGTGGTCTCACGCCTGGCGCTGTCGAGGCGCGTCCGAAGCTCAAACTACCTGCGCTTGATGATAAGGCCGCTGAGAGAGGCATGGAAAATTTTGCGAGCTTCAACTGCGTTGGCTGTCATATGGGCAACGGCGGCGGAGGCATGGGACCAGCCCTCAGCAATCACGCCTTCATCTACGGGTCGGCTCCTGAGAATATCTTCCTGTCGATTTATCAGGGGCGCCCGTACGGTATGCCGGCTTGGGGAACCGTTTTGCCCGAAGATGCGATCTGGGATCTCGTCGCCTACATCAAGAACTTGAGCAATGCGCCTGTTGCCGAATGGGGCACGACGACATCCAGCTCCTCGCCCGCCATTGAACAGGTGCCAATCCAGATAAAAGCGTCGGCCAATCCTTGGCAATACACGCAAAAATTCAGCAAAGGCCAAAAACCACAAGAGTAGCCACTCTGCCTAAAAAGGAGATGCACAGCTCATGTGGTCGGGTATGGGAGCGGATTTCGGCGATCAGCCCACGAAGCGCGGGATGCAGATTTTCTGCGTGCTCCTGCTGCAGCTATATGCTGCTCCGGCACGCGCAGATGCGCCTTTGGATTATTTGTTCGGAGCCGGCCCCCGCAACGTGGCGAGCCTCACCTGGGGCGTTCTGACAATTTCCATTCTCGTCGTTCTCATAATTACCGGCGTGCTCCTCTTTGCGATCTTCGCAAGGCGCAACCGTATTCCCTCCACGTCATCGAATGAACGAGAACTCGTGTCGCGTGCAGGCAACCCGGTTGCGGTCATATACGCAGGTTTGGTTCTTTCAACGCTCGTCCTTTTTGGCGTAACGATCTGGACCATGATGACGTTGGCCGATATCGCGGCTCCTCCGTCAACGCCCAAAGTCACCATCGAAGTAACCGGACACGAATGGTGGTGGGAGGTTCGCTACGTTGGTGACGATCCGTCGCAAACATTCACCACGGCGAATGAAATTCATATTCCCGTCGGCGAGCCGGTTGCCATCAAACTGCGAAGCGACGACGTCATCCATTCCTTTTGGGTTCCAGCCTTATCGGGCAAGACTGACCTCATTCCCGGCCAAATCAATACAACCTGGATTCTCGCGGACCGCGCCGGAACCTACCGCGGCCAGTGCACGGAGTATTGCGGACTGCAACACGCGCATATGGGATTTCAAGTCATCGCGAGTCCGAAAGAAAAATTCGAGACCTGGCGAAAAGGCCAGCTTCGCGTTGCCTCGGAAAAGTCTGTCGGCAGCGCGGGGCAACGTGTGTTCATGCAGAAATGCGCCGTCTGCCACACCGTACGCGGAACGCCGGCGGGCGGACGCGTCGGTCCGGATCTGACGCATTTGATGACCCGCGGCACGATCGCCGCCGACACGCTGCCGAACCGCGTTGGCTACCTCTCTGGTTGGATTGCGGACCCCCAGCACGTGAAACCCGGCAGCAAGATGCCGCGTCTGAACATCGACGGGCAAGATCTTGCGCAGGTCAGAAACTATCTCGAAACGCTAGACTGAGGACAGCTCGTGACAGAGATCGAATATGACCGGGTGCCCAACGTGGCTGATGAAAGTCATGGCTCCGAACGGTCGGCTCGTCTCCGGTCGCTCTGGGAGTCCAAGCCAGGCCTCTATGGCTGGTTAGCCACCGTCGATCACAAGACCCTTGGCATTCGCTATATCGTGACGGCTTTCACCTTTCTTGGTCTCGGTGGAATCGAAGCCCTCATCATGCGCATTCAACTCGCGCAGCCCAACGAGCACGTGCTTTCGCCGGAGCAGTACAATCAGCTGTTCACGATGCACGGCATCACCATGATCTTGTGGTATTCACTGCCGATCTTGACAGGCTTCAGCGTCTATCTGCAGCCGCTATTGCTCGGCTGCCGGGATATGGCGCTGCCTCGGCTCAATGCGTTCACGTATTGGGTTTTTCTTTTTTCCGGCATCTTCCTTTACGCAAGCTTCCTCATAGGCGCTGCACCAGATGCCGGCTGGTTCAACTACGTGCCCCTCGCATCGATCGAGCAGGATCCCGGGCCCAATATCGATTTCTATGCGATGGCGAATATCTTTCTCGGGATATCGACGACGCTCGGCGGCATCAACTTCATCGTTACGATCTTGCGCTTCCGCGCTCCTGGGATGTCCATCAACCGCCTGCCCATCATGAGTTGGGGAACGCTGACGATTTCCGTCGCGAGCGTCCTTTCGATTCCGGCAGTCAGTCTGGCGTTTTTTCTGCTTTGGATGGATCGCCATTTCGGGACGCATTTTTTTGATCCCGCGACGGGGGGACAGCCACTGCTTTGGCAGCATCTCTTTTGGCTCTGGGGACATCCTTGGGTCTACATCATCGTGCTGCCGGCCCTGAGTATGGTCTCGCAGGCGCTTCCGGTCTGCTGCCGCCGGCCGCTCGTCGCCTATTCGCTTGTCGCACTCGCGACAGTTCTCACGATGGTTCTCGGATTCGGCGTTTGGCTCCATCATATGTTTGCCACGGGCCTGCCGACCATGGCACTCGCATTTTTCAGCGCCGTCTCCATTCTTATCGCGATCCCGAGCGCCGTATCGCTCTTCGCCTGGCTCGCCACTATCTGGACCGGCAGGCCGGATTTCTCGACGACATTCTATTTTTTCGCAGGCTTCATCGTCGTGTTCGTCATCGGCGGCGTTTCAGGATTCATGACGGGCTCGGTGCCGGTCGACTGGCAGTTGACGGACACCTATTTCGTCGTGGCCCATATCCATTACGTGCTTATCGGTTGGAATCTCTTCGCCGTGCTGGGTGCCCTTTATCATTGGTTCCCGAAAATGAGCGGCCGAATGCTGGACGAGAAGCTCGGAAAAATCAGCTTCTGGTTTGTATTTATCGGATTCAACGTCGGATTCTTTCCGATGCACATCACTGGGCTGCTCGGGATGCCGCGTCGCGTCTACACGTACTCAGCTGACATGGGCTGGAGCACGCTGAACCTGATCAGCTCTATCGGCGCCTTCGTCCTGGCGATCGGTCTCCTCATTACGCTCTTCAATATCATGAAAAGCAGGCGCGTGGGCAAGCTTGCGGGGCCCAATCCATGGGATGCTGACACGCTCGAATGGTCGACGACCTCTCCGCCACCGCCTTACAATTTCCTTGTCATACCCACGGTCGCAAGCCGCAGCCCGTTATGGGAGGATCGGCTTGGCGAAACGCGAGCTTCAACGCCGGACCGCGGCTTCGCACTTGATCACGGCAAAGAGACGCTCGGGACTACGATGCTTGATGCCGTTCCCGACGTGATCGTGAAAATGCCCGAGGATAGCCTGGCGCCGCTGCTGCTGTCGCTCGCGCTTGCGGCTCTCTTTACGACAATGATGCTGGAGGCTTGGTGGTGGCTCGGCGCCTCCATCATTGCCATTCTCATCATCACAATGGCGTGGCTCTGGCCAAGACGAAATCTCGGCGAAATCGAAGGATCGACGTCATGAGTCTGGTCGAAGAGACGGGACAACGCCCATTGCCCGTTGGAAGCATCGGCCATCATGCGACCGGCTGGTGGGCGATGCTGAGCGGGATCGTGACCGAAGGCGCGTTATTTGCCTACCTTCTTTTCAGTTACTACTACATCGCCGCACAGCCGCATGGCCAACCCTGGCCGCGCGAACTTCCGAGCCTTTTATTAGCGCTGCCCAATACGATCGTGCTTCTCGTAAGCAGCGGCGCAATCTGGTTTGGGGAACGCGGCGCCAGACGCGGCAACGTCACCGAAGAGCTGTTGGGAACTGCGGCCGCGATCATTCTGGGTTTGATCTTCATCACGGTCCAATTTTTCGAGTGGCACAACAAGGCCTTCTCGATTCAATCCGGCACCTACGGCTCGCTCTATTTCACGATAACGGGCTTTCACATGGTGCACGTTGCGGTCGGACTCCTGATCCTGCTGTCCA
>JAICLG010000211.1 GCA_025927515.1 Hyphomicrobium sp. | reverse complement strand
TGGTCGACGCTCGTCAGTCTGGTGGCGATGTGGATGGCGGCTCCGAGCGTCGGGCCGTCGAGACCCGTCAAAGGTTCGGCCTACGATTTCGAGTTCACGGGCATCGACGGTAAGCCGATGAAGCTCTCGACATGGAGAGGGAAGGCGCTTCTCATCGTCAATACCGCGTCATTCTGCGGTTACACGAAACAGTACGCGGGCCTGCAAGAGCTCTGGACGCGTTATGAAAAGGCAGGACTCGTCGTCATCGGTGTGCCGTCGAACGATTTCGGCGAGCAGGAGCCCAAGTCCGAAGGCGAGATCAAAACCTTCTGCCAGGGTGCGTTCGGGGTGACGTTTCCGCTGACGTCGAAACAGCATGTCGTTGGGCCGGACGCGCATCCTTTCTACAAGTGGGCGGCGGATGCGATGGGTCCGGCTGGCGTGCCGAACTGGAACTTCCACAAGTACCTCATCGGCAGGGACGGACGGCTGCTGCGGTCGTTTTCGACCAAGCTTCCGCCGATGTCGGACGAGATAACCGGCCGGATCGACAAAGCACTGGCCGCGCCCGTTTCAATGACGGCGCAGCATTAACGGTTGCCGCCGATGTGCGTCCTGTTCGATCTCTGCGGATCGGGTCAGCGCGCCGGGCCCGTCTCGACCGGTAGACCGTTTTCCTGACCCCACTCGGCCCAGCTACCGTCGTAGACGGCGGCGTTCGTCTGGCCGAGAACGGCAAGCGCCAGGGCCAGCATCGATGCCGTAACGCCGGAGCCGCAGGTCGTCACCACGGGACGCGATACGTCAATGGCCGCGTTTTTGAAGAGCTTTCCGAGTTCTTCCTCAGACTTTAGCGTGCCATCGGCGTTGAGCAGTTCCTGGGAAGGGACGTTTTTGGAGCCGGGTATGTGGCCGCTGCGCAATCCGGGCCTCGGCTCGGGCTCGCGTCCTTCGAAACGGCCCGCAGGCCGGGCATCGACGATTTGCGTGCCGGCTTTGCGCAGCAAGGTTTGCATTTCGTCCAAATCGCGGATGATTTCGGTGTTCTGCAGCGGCGTGTAGTGGCGCTCCGAGCGTTTGGGCGGGGCGCCGTCTTCGAGCGGACGTCCCTCTGATTTCCATTTGCGCAGTCCGCCGTTCAGCACTGCTACATCCTGGTGACCCATGGCGCGGAACGTCCACCAGACGCGGGCTGCCGAAAAGATGCCGGTCGTGTCGTAGACGACGATGCGGGCGCCGTCGCCGATACCCATTTTCTTCATCCGCGAGGCGAACTTGACGGTCGAAGGCAGCATATGGGGAAGGGGCGATTTCTCGTCCGAAAGGTCGTCGATGTCGAAGAAGATGGCGCCGGGAATGTGCTCGGCCAGGTATTCCTTTTTCGCGTCGCGGTTCGCCGTCGGAAGATGCCAGCTGCCGTCGAGAATGATCAGGTCGGGGGAGGACAAATGGCTTGCGAGCCAGTCGGTCTCGACAATCCAATGTTGGGCAGACTTGGGCAAGGAGCACCCCGTAGCTAGAGTTCAATGCGGATTATGTTGCGGTTGAAAGCAGATAGGCAAATCCCTCGCCGGTCGCAAGCTTCCGGCGCCGGTAAAAAATTGCTGCCGGTTCTTTCTGCCAAGCCCTTTGCGCGTGCCCTGATCCTGTAGACGACCCGTTCGGTGCTGATGCGAGTGCCTGCTCGTGGCCTGGCATTCGAAATTCAGTGCGGGCTGCATACAACGCGTGGGGACGTTCGGGGCACTGACGCATTTTCCCGCTTAGCGCCATCGGGCGAGAAGTGGGCTTGGCCCTTGGCCGGGCTTGGTTTTTGGGGCTGCTGGCCTCTTGGCTTTCGTCGGAGCCGAGCGGCGGCAGGTGCGGCCGATTGGCCGGACTTTGGCCATCTGCCGCCCGAACGCAGGCCCGTTTTTCTCATTTCTGCATTGTTTTCGAAAGCGCTCTTGCGTATGACAGCGGCTTCCCCGCCGTTCGTGTGCCGGACGCCCTCTGAAAGAGCAGGACACTCGCTCCATTGGCCGAGGGATTCCGAATGGTTGCGGTCGCCTAACGCTGCCTTCCGGATGAAGCGCTGCGCAGGCGGGAAGGGTGAGGTCGAAACGTCTTCAGCGGGCGTGGCGGAACTGGTAGACGCACTGGATTTAGGTTCCAGCGGCGAAAGTCGTGGGGGTTCAAATCCCTCCGCCCGCACCATGCGGCGCCTTTGCGGCGCAGCCTGAGCTTTGTAGACGAGACGGCGCCTCCCTAGATTATGGTCGATCGATGAGGCCAGGTGCGAGAGCGCCGCCTCCAATCAGGAAACGGACGATGCAGGTCACTGAAACAGCGAGAGACGGATTGAAGCGCACCCTCCAGGTGGTCGTGGAGAAAGCCGAACTGGGCGAGCGCTTTTCCGAGCGGCTCGATGAACTCAAGGACCGCGTCCAGATCAAAGGGTTCCGGCGCGGCAAGGTGCCGACGGCACACCTGAAAAAGGTCTACGGCAAGTCTGTGATGCAGGAAGTGCTCGAGCAGACGGTCAGCGACACGAGTGCCAAGGCCGTCAAGGACCGTAACGAGCGCCCGGCGCAACAGCCTAAGGTCGAGCTCATAGGCTTCGACGATGCTGCCTTCGACCGTATGGTCAATGGCGAGGCCGATCTCTCGTACAAGATGGATTTCGAGGTTCTTCCGCCGATCCCGGTTGCCGATCTCTCGACGCTGAAGCTGGAGCGTCTCGTCGCCGACGTCGATGACGCCGCAGTCGATAAGGCTTTGGCAGACCTCGCCGAACGCAATACGTCCTACGAGGCCGAAGAGGGCAGGGTTGCGGGCGAGGGCGACCTCGTGACGATGAATTTCGTCGGCCGCATCGATGGCGAGGCGTTCGAAGGCGGGTCAGGCGAGGGCGCCAGCCTCGTCATCGGCAAGAAGCAGTTCATTCCGGGCTTCGAGGAAGGCATCGTCGGCCTCAAAGCTGGCGATCAGAAGGTTGTCGCCACGACGTTCCCTGAAGATTACCCGATGAAAAATCTGGCCGGCAAAGCCGCCGAGTTCGATGTTTCGGTGACGGCCGTCGCGAAGCCGAAGAAGCCGGAAATCGATGAGGATTTCGCCAAGGGTCTCGGCGCCGAGGACCTGAACACGCTGCGGGGCTTTGTTTCCGAACAGATCAAGCGCGAATACGATCAGGCGTCGCGGGCGAAGCTCAAGCGCGAAATTCTGGATGCGCTCGACACGGCCCATAAATTCGAGCTACCGGCCTCTCTTGTCGATTTCGAATTCGACAATATATGGACACAGCTCGAGAACAATCTCAAAGCCCAAAAGAAGACGCTCGCCGACGAGGGTAAGTCCGAAGAGGAACTTCGGGCCGAGTACCGCGGCATCGCCGAAAGGCGGGTTCGTCTCGGGCTGGTGATCGGCGAAATCGGCGAGAAAAATAAACTCCAGGTTTCGCAGGACGAGATGCGTCGTGCGCTCGTCGAGCAGGCACGCCGGTATCCGGGAAGTGAGAAGCAGGTTTACGAGTATTATGAGAAGACACCCGGCGCGCTTGCCGAGCTCCGCGCTCCGATCTTCGAGGATAAAGTGATCGATCACGTGATCGCCGAGGCGAAGCCGGTCGAGAAAAAAGTCTCGCGCGACGAACTTGTGAAGGCCGTTGAAGAAGCGACCGAGAACTGAGGTACATGGATCGGGCGCCGGTCAGGCCGGCGTATGATCTTCTAAAATATGCGTGCGAGTTTGACCGGATGCTCCGTGGGGGCCAAGCCGGCTGCAACAAGGAAAGAGCGAGGCGATGCGCGATCCCGTCAACACCTTGACCAATACATTCTGGCCCATGGTCGTCGAGCAGACGACCCGCGGTGAGCGCGGTTATGATCTCCCGTCGCGCTTGCTGAAGGAGCGCATCATCTTCGTTACGGGCCCGGTCGAGGATCACATGGCCGCATCGATCTGCATGCAGCTTCTGTTCCTTGAATCCGAGAACCCGAAAAAAGAAATTTCGATGTACATCAACTCGCCCGGCGGCGTTGTGACCGCCGGTATGGCGATCTACGACACGATGCAGTTCGTGAAGCCTCCGGTTGCAACGTTGTGCGTCGGGCAGGCGGCATCGATGGGTTCGCTGCTGCTCTGTGCGGGCGAGAAGGGCATGCGCTTTGCGCTGCCTAACGCGCGCGTCATGGTCCACCAGCCGTCCGGCGGCTTCTCCGGCCAGGCTTCGGACATCGAGCGGCACGCCGAAGACATCATCAAGATGAAGCGCCGTCTCAATGAGACATACGTGAAGCACACCGGCCAGAGCTACGAGGTGATTGATAAGACCCTCGACCGCGACTACTTCATGACGGCGGATCAAGCCCGCGATTTCGGTATCATCGACAAGGTTCTCGAAAGCCGCGACGAGGCCGATGTGGAAGCGCTCGAGGTCAAACAGGCATCAGAATAAGTGCAGCGGCAACGTAACCACGTCGCGATGAACGCGTTGATCCTGACGCATCGTCGCGGGTAGAACAAATGCCGCACATGCGAAGGCTTCGTTTACCTGAATTATTAGGATGAATCGCGCTGTTGCGGCTCCGTTCACCAAGTGTGGCAATACCGCCGCTTGCGAGGCGTGGCCGGGTGCGATCCATTAATCCAATCTTGATCTGCCGAATGCTACCGTGTGAGATTGAATCCGTGATTTCATGCCGCCGCAGATCGGCCAGACACCACGGCGTGAAGTACGGGCCAAAGCAAGAACATCTGTAGACGATGGCCTTGCACTGAAAGTGAGAAAACATGGCTCAAGAGAAAAACACTCTCTACTGCTCTTTCTGCGGCAAGAGCCAGCATGAGGTGCGCAAGCTTATTGCCGGACCGACGGTGTTCATCTGCGATGAATGCGTCGAGCTGTGCATGGACATCATTCGCGAAGAGAACAAAAACACTCTCGTCAAGTCGCGCGATGGAGTGCCGACACCGCAGGAGATCTGCAACGTTCTCGACAGCTACGTGATCGGGCAGTTCCACGCCAAGCGCGTTCTCTCCGTCGCCGTTCACAACCACTACAAGCGGCTCAATCACGCGACGAAGAACAACGACGTCGAACTCGCGAAGTCGAACATTCTGCTTGTCGGTCCGACGGGCTCGGGCAAGACGCTGCTGGCGCAGACGCTGGCGCGCATCCTCGACGTGCCGTTCACGATGGCCGATGCGACGACGCTCACCGAAGCCGGTTACGTCGGCGAGGATGTCGAGAACATCATCCTGAAGCTGCTGCA
>JAICLG010000030.1 GCA_025927515.1 Hyphomicrobium sp. | reverse complement strand
CGCATATCGGACATCCCATTTTGGGGGACGCCGTGTACGGTAGCGGCTTCAAGACGCGGCTTGCTTCGCTGAAGCCCGAAGCCCAGGAGGTGGCACGTATGCTTGGCCGGCAAGCGCTCCACGCCGAAACATTGCAGTTCGTTCATCCGACAAGTGGAAAAAAACTGAGCTTTACCAGCGCGTTGCCGGAAGACCTTGGGCGCCTTTTTGCTGTCCTGCGGGCGCCAGGCACAACGACGGAAAAGGTGAAGAAGAAACGTTTGTAATGGAGGCGGCAAGCAGTGCTTAAGGCGATCACGGCAGGGTCAAGTCGCCGTGAGTTGGAACCGCTGCTGTATTCCGCGATTTTACTACTATGTAACGTGTGGCGTTGGGGGCGCGAACTTAGACTCCCACGACATTTAGGGAGCGACGGGCCGTACCGCCAAGACGGGTGAAGGTCCGTAGAGGGCTAATGGCAGGAAAAGGTCTTCCCACTCTGGCTGGCGGGTCGCTCGGCCTTTCGCGGTATCTCGAAGAGATCCGCAAATTTCCGATGCTGGCGCCCGACCAGGAATACATGCTCGCCAAGCGCTGGCAGCAGCACCAGGATTCGGACGCAGCCGAACAACTCGTCACGTCGCATCTTCGGCTCGTGGCGCGCATCGCCATGGGCTATCGCGGCTACGGGCTTCCGATCGGAGAAGTTATCTCCGAAGGCAACGTCGGTCTGATGCAGGCCGTCAAGCGCTTCGATCCCGAAAAGGGCTTTCGCCTCGCCACATATGCGATGTGGTGGATACGCGCGTCCATTCAAGAGTACATTTTGCGCTCGTGGAGCCTTGTAAAAATGGGCACCACCGCGGCGCAGAAGAAACTGTTCTTCAATTTGCGGCGGGCGAAGAGCCAGCTGCAGGCGCTCGACGATGGCGATCTCCGGCCCGATCAGGTGAAGGCGATTGCGACGAAGCTCGGCGTTCCTGAAGATGACGTTATCAGCATGAATCGCCGCCTTGGTGGCGACGCCTCGCTGAATGCGCCGATCCGAGCCGAGTCCGAATCAGGCGAATGGCAGGATTGGCTGGTCGACGATACGCCGACGCAGGAAGATCGTCTTGTCGAGGATGAAGAGCTGCAACGGCGTCGGTCGTATCTCTCGTCTGCGATGTCGGTCCTGAACGACCGCGAGCGTCGCGTGTTCGAGCAGCGGCGTCTTGTCGAAGATCCCGCGACGCTCGAAGAGTTGTCGGAGGAGTTCGGGGTCAGCCGCGAGCGCATCCGCCAGATCGAAGTCCGGGCCTTTGAAAAGGTCCAGAAGGCGGTGACGTCAACTGCCCGGCGGGCCGAAGCGCCAGCCGCCTGATGCGGCTGGGCATGGTTCCCTGAGCCGCGTTTGTTTCTTGACGCGGCGATAGGGGACGCTTACCGACGATCTTGCTGATCAAATATGGCGGCGCCATGCGGTGCCGCCATTGTCTTTTCCGTAGTCGTTTCCATGCGCCGCAGGTTCGCAGTCGTCTTCAATTCGAAAGCAGGCGTCGCGATACCGCGGCTGCTCGACGGCGTTCTTCGAGATTTACGCGCGCAAGGCGCAGACGTTTTTCAGCTTTCGGCGCGCAGCGCGGCTGAAGCTGCCGAGCGCGTTGCCGAGGTGGGGCGGCAGGGCCTTTGCGATGCAGTCATCGCCGCGGGCGGAGATGGCACCTTCCGCGCCGTTGCCATGGGCGCTGCAGAAAGCGGGCTTCCCGTCGGTCTCGTCCCGCTCGGGACGGGCAACGTCCTGGCACACGAGATCGGCATGCCAAGGCGTGCACGGGACCTTGCAGCTGTGCTGCTTCACGGAACGGACATCGAAGCCGACGGCGGCCTCGTCAACGGCACGCCGTTTTTCCTGATGACGGGTGTGGGGTTCGACGCGCGCATCGTTGCGCGTCTCAACTACCGAACGAAGCGCGTGCTCGGCCGTGGCGCCTATACGTATCCGGTTCTGAAGACGCTCGCCGAGGGACCGCAAGTCTTCGACGTTGAACTCGATGGCCGCCGATTTGAAGCGAGCTGGGTCATCCTTACGTTCGCCAGCCGTTATGGCGGTTCATTCGTGCTGACGCGCGATACGGGAGTGGGGCACGGATCTTTGATTGCGGTGGTAGTCGAGGCGCGCTCCCGGTTTGCGGCGGCGGCGAGGGCAATGTCCCTGGCGCTGGGGCGTCTGACGGCCCCTGATAGGCGCCCGGCTGGCGTTCACGTTTTACCGGTGAAGCGCGCGCTTATCGGCAGGACGACGGCGGTGCCGATCGAGGTAGACGGCGACGAAGCCGGCGTCACTCCTGCCGATGTGCGGGCGGACGGGCCGCGCGTCCGCGTGATCGTCCCGCCGCGCTATGTTGCTGATCTCACGAATCGCGCTGCGAATCGCGTACCTTGGAGAAGTAAGGCGTTGTAGGGTTTGCCCCTGCAACTGTGCGAGCGTCGGAGCGAGACTTAGGGTCCATGCCCTTCTCTTCTCTGAACCGGTTCCGAACGGACCGGCAGATGACTTCGAGCGTCGCGTGGCAGCAATGGATAGGGCTGCCCGAGGGAGCGTCGCTCTGGTCCAGGCTCGGCGGCCTTACGAACCTGTCCAACCCCACCCGCTGCTTCGAAGTCGACTATCAGACGTTCGCGCGCCGCCCAGCGAGCCCGTGTGCTGTGCGCCCGCGTGCATTTACCCGACCACGAAGACCTCGCCGTCGCTGGCGGGGCTGCGGACACCTGGAAGATGGAGTGCCTCATGCAGAAGCGCTATCGCCGGCCAGCCGATTTTCTCCGGTCCAACGTGAGGCTCGCCTCGCGAGATTTGTCGAGGAACCCGCGCTGGCTTTTTCTGCTCTGGCGACAACACCTGAAATATCCTCCAAGTAGAAGCTAACTGGGCCATGCCGGGGGCGGTGCGACGTACTCCGGCCACGCTGAATACAAAGGCCGGCGGCTTGTGCCCCGGCCTTTAGCTTTCGCAGGCGGTGATGTCGGGTGGAGGCTATGTTCGCGGCGCCTCTTATAAAGGAGAGGCAAGTCTCACATCGGCAAGTGTGCAATCTCGTGCGAGAAATAGTTGTCGATCGCCGAGACGATAGATCGCGCAACTTTCTCTCGCCATTCATCGGACTTGAGATTGTGAACGTCCTGCTGGTTGGTGATGTAGGCGAGTTCGATCAGAACAGATGGGAATTGAGCCGTCTTCAGGACGCGGAACGCCGCCTGTTGATCGGGCTCGTTACGCATCGGTGTGCTCTCTCCCATATTTTCGATCACCGTTTTGGCGAACATACCGGTGCGCTGGTGGGTCAACTCAAGATCGCGCTCGGCGAGATCGGCAAGGATGCTTCGCACAGCGCCGACGTCATCACTGACCTTCTTGACGGTATCGATCTCCTCCGGTGACAGAACATCTTTGGCCGCGTTGTCCTTGGCGTGGCGTTCCAGATTTTTTGCAACGCGATCCCTCAACGTGTAGATCGTCGCGCCGCGCGCCCGCGAGCCGCCGTCGGAATAGTCGGCGTGGATGGCGATAAAGAGATTGGCCTTGTTGCGTTCGGCGAATTTCGTTCGGTCGTCGAGCGGGATGAACGTATCGTCGCTACGTGTCATCAAGACTTTGTAGCGCCCCGATTTCTGAAGCAGGTCCCGCAGGACGAGGCTGAACGCGAGCACGACGTTCTTTTCGACCGTACCGCCTTTAACGGCGCCTGAATCGTATCCGCCGTGGCCGGGGTCGAGAACAATGACCGGCTTGAACGTTCTCGCCGCCCGTTCTTTGGGATTTTGCGCGGGCCTGGGCGATGGCGGTTGAATTCCGCCGGCGGCGAGGGCCGAAGGCCGCGTGGCGAAACCGACGATGCCTGCGTTGCTCAAGACGGCCGTTGCAGGACGTATGATGATTGCCAAGCGGTAGGAGCCGGCCTTGTCCTGCTCGATATCTGAGCTTTCGACGATGACCGGCTGGGTGACGCCGATGACGATGCGGGTTTTGCCGGGCGCAGCGAGGCCCGCGCGAACGGATTTCACCAAGCCGACCGGGCCATCGTCGTCTACGGCCGGAAGCCGAAGGCTGATGTCGGGCAGTTCGACCACGACGCGGTTTGGGTGCGAGATCGCGAAGACCTGGTATTTGACTTTGCGCTCGAGGCCCACGACGAAGCGCGTGCGTAAAGTTTTTGAGGCCTCGGCCGGTTCGGCTGTGGGGGTCGCTATGGCAACCTTGGCTTCGCCTGCTGTGGCTGTAGGGGAGCTGGCGGCTTGTGCGTGACCCAGGAGCGTGCCGGATACGGCCGCTGCAAGGACGCAGCGTAGCGCTCGTTGTGCCAAACTTCGCATTCAAATTCCCCCGTGGCGCACCCCTCATTTCCCCAAGCACCACATTAAACTGTATGCCTACGGAAGATGGCGTTTTGGCGGTCAGAGCATACGACGATATGGTTTATCGGCGGACGCCAGTTAATCTCTCGTTAAGCGAGAGGCGTTTGCGAATGGGAGCAAATCAGCGCGCTAGTCGGCGGGCTTCGAGCGCCAAGCCGCGGCGGCGGTGTCGTCGCTTTCCTTCGCCGCCACCCAGCGGGATTTGCCGTTGGCCAAGGTCTCTTGCTTCCAGAAGGGAGCGCGGGTCTTCAGATAGTCCATCAGGAATCCGGCAGCGGCAAAAGCATCGTGACGGTGGGGCGCACACGCGATCACCAGCACAATATTGTCGCCGGGCTTCAAGGTGCCGATGCGGTGGACGATCAGCGATGCAGAAAGATTGAAGCGGTGCTGAGCTTCCGTCTCGATGCGCTCCAACTCGGTTTCGGTCATGCCCGGATAGTGCTCGAGCGTCATCGAAACCAGATCCTGGCCGTCGGCGCGGCCACGGACTTTGCCGACGAAAACCGCCACGCCGCCAATGTCCGTATCGTTGCCAGCGATGCGCGCCATTTCCGCCGAGACGTCGAAGTCGGCTGTGCCGACGCGCACGGACATGGCTCAGCCTCCCGTTACCGGCGGGAAAAAAGCAATTTCCCGGGCGTTTGCGATGGTGGCGGTAGGTTTGGCGTGGGCGTGATCCAAAGCAACGCGAATGGCGTCGGGCTTTGCAAACGCCGCGTCGAACGGATGACCGCGTGTCACCTGCCAATGCAAGAGATCGCTAACCGTCGTTATCGTCGGCGGCAGCGTCATGCGCTCCTCGCCGGTTCCGATCTTTTCGCGCAGCCAAGCGAAATAGCGCAGGACGACCTCGCGAGATCCGGGACTGTCGGATTCGGGCTTCGTGGGGCGGAACTGCGGGGTCGCTGTCATGAAGCCCTCATCGCGTGACGGACGCCGGCTTTGAGATAATCGTAGCCCGTCACCAGCGTCAGCAAAGCGGCGATCCAGAGCAAGGTAATGCCCACGTTCATCGTGCCGGATAAGGCGTTTTCGACCGCGGGGCCGGCAATAAGGATCGCGAGGGCGATGAACTGGACGGCCGTCTTCCATTTGGCGAGCTGAGTGACATGAACTTTAACGTTGAGCTCGGCTAGGAACTCGCGCAGGCCCGATACCAGGATTTCGCGCGACAGGATGATGATCGCCGCCCAGATCGACCAGCCGCCGATCGTGCCGGCGTAGACGAGCATCAGCAGGGTGACGCCGACGAGAAGCTTATCGGCGATGGGGTCGAGCATGCGCCCAAGCGTCGACTGTTGCTCCCATATGCGGGCCAAGTAACCATCCAGCCAGTCCGTTAAACAGGCGACGACGAAAATTGCGAAAGCCAGCCATCGCGACGTTTCGTTTGTTCCGAAGAACAGTACGCCAGCCAAGACGGGCACTGCCACGATCCGGCCGTACGTCAGCATATTTGGCAGGCTCATCGAAAATGAGCGGTGCGCGACGTGGTCCATGATTTTGGGTAGCCGCAGGGGCAAGGTCGCGTCAATGGGGAACGCTCAAAGTGCAGCAAAGTCGCATCTATGACGCTTCCGAGATGGCCGGATGCGCCGCAAAGCCTTCCGAGCCGCCAATGTGCGAGCGTTTCAGCGCCTCATAGATCGCGACGCGCAAATCCGATTGAACCTTGAGGCTGTTGGCGATGTCGGGAAGGAGGACACGCAGGGTGAAATCGGTCGTGGTCGGCGAGTAGCCTTCAAACACCGCCATGGGCGCAGGCTCGCGCAGGATGTTCGGATGGCGATTGGCGCATTCTGAAAGGATAGCGAGGACGCGGCGCGGATCGGTATCGGGACCGGAGGAAAACTTCATTACGATGCGGCCAAGGGCGTTCCGGTGGGTCCAGTTCAGGACCCGCCCGGTGATCAACTCGGAATTCGGAACGATCAGGCTTGCGCGATCGAATGTCTCGATCTCCGTCGAACGGACTGAAATGCGCCTGACCGTACCTTGCTCGCCACCCACGACGACCATGTCCCCGACCTTGATCGGGCGCTCGATCAGAAGAATCAGGCCCGAGACGAAGTTATTGACGATCGATTGCAGACCGAAGCCGATACCGACCGACAGCGCACCGGCGACGATCGCGAGATTGGTGATGTCGAAGCCCGCGTAGGAAATCGCGATGATGGCGGCGAGGGCGGTGCCGGCATAGCCGACCGATGTGTCGATCGAGTTCGCGATGCCGGGATCCATGCGCGGCTGGACAAGGAGATCTTTGCGCAGCCGCCGTTGAATCAATCGGGTGACGAAGATGATCGCTACGAATATGGCGATGCCGATGAAAATGCGGACGAGCGAGATGCGGAACTGTCCGATCTGAAATCCGAACAGCAATCGCTTCAGCCAGTCACGAATGTCGGGACCCGAAAAGCCCCACTGCAGCATCAGGACCGGGACGGTCGCCAGCAAGACACAAAGCGTGAGGACGCTTTCGGTCAGCCAGCCGAGCTGTTTGCGCCGGGATTCATCGAAGCCCATCCGCTCTTCGAGGAGCACGCTGATGTGCCCGCGGGACGTCGTATTGCCGCGCGTAAAGGCGCGGATTGCGAGATAGAGCAAGGTCGCGATCAGTCCGACGACGCCGGTCATCACGAGTTGCTGGGCCAGGAAGCGTCCAAGCGCGACGTAACCTACGAGGCAGCAGCCTATGATCGCAACAGCAGCAATCCATAGGGGCAGTTTGAGCCAGATAGGCCTATGGCGGCTCGCCGGTTTCAAGCCGCTCATTTCGCTCGACTCGAACGGGGTGAGAAGCAAACCGATGAGAACGAACGCGAATGCCAAGCTCGTCGCCAAGGATTGGACGACGCTGAGGGTCAGCGGGAAGTACAGTTCCTGCGCGAACGCCGACAGGAACAAGTCTATGGAATAGATCAGCGCCAGAGTTTTCAGAAGCTGCGAGATGCGCCGCGCACTCGGAGTCGACAATAGGACGAGGCGGCGTTCGGGTTGGCCCGGCGCGAACACTGCCGTGACAAGCGCCGAGACGCCTATGAAGATGAGAACCGAACGGAATAGTGCGATGGCGATGGGCGCGGGAACCGGATCGTAAAGGAGCTCCAGATAACTCAAGCCGCCATAAAGCAGGAGGACGGCGGCCGCCCCCGGAATAGCTCGGGTCGGAGCAATCCACGACGCCGATGCCGCTCGTTCGAAAAACGTCGGAGGCGTTGCATTAGGATTCGGCTGATAGCGTGTCAGTGCGAGCACGACGCCCTTGAGGATGACATAAAGCCCAGCCGTCAAAGCCAGCAGTAACGCCACTGCGGTCTTCCGCTTGTTGACCTCCGAAATCCAATCGTTGGCGTGGTATGATATGCGCCATTCCACGCTTGGCGCAGCGTGGACAAAATCCGACCAGAATGACGGCAACAGCGGGCTGGTCATCCGGCGTGTGAGATTGCGGACGAAGAACGACAGGCGCAAGTTGGTGATCTTGTCGATCGCCTGGCGTGCTCGCCACCACGTTACGCGAAGCGTCTTCGTCGCTTCGTTGAGTTCGTTCGACTGGGCTGTCAGGCGCGCGCGTTCGGCCGCGACGGTGGATGATTCCGGTGGGGCGTCTTTGGCTGGCGGTGGACCGAGCCTGCTGAGCTGATGATCGATTTCGTCCAGCCGCGGGCGGACGATGTCAGCCGTCTTCGTTGCTTTTGAAATGACGCTGTCGATCTGGTCGCGCAAGCTGGTGAGGCTGGCATCATCGGCGCTCGATTTGGCCAGCGCTTTTTCAGCGTCGTCCATCGAGCTGACCATCTGCTTGATGGTCTCGCTGACTTCCGGCGGCAGAACAGGCGGGAGATCTTTGGCTGGCGCGGGCGCGTGTTCAGCCGGAGGAGCAGTGGCCGCGGGTGCGGCGGTGGCAGCGGGTTGGCCGACTGCGGGCGCTGCTGCTGCGGGTTGAGCCGCAGCGGGCTGTTGCGGCGCCGCCGGGTGCGCGGGCGCGGGTTGTGTCGCGGTCGTGTTCGCCGGGGCAGCGGCTGGTTGAGCGGCTGCAGGTTGCTGAGGTGAAGCCTGGGGCGCAGGGGCAGGAGCGTTCGCGTTTGGCGTCGTGACGGCGGGCTCACCGGCCGCGGCTTGCGCTGCCGTCGGCTGTTGAGGAGCAACGGTCGTTGCTGTCGATATCGCAGCAGGCGTGGCGTTTTGCGGCTTCGGATCTGCGGGCGCGGTCGCAGAGTTTCGATCCGCCGCCTGCGACCGGGATTCCATGCAAGGAAGAGTGAATGCAAATGCGAGGGCGATCGCCAAGACGTATCTAAGCATTGGTCGAATTGTCGTCCTTGAAGTTTGTTATTGGAAAAGCGGCGCCCTGAACTCAAGTTCCTGGAAAATTAGGCCAAGAACGATGCCGCTGGCCAGCAGCATTTGCTCGCATGCAAATCAGCGCACAATAATGTCACGCTGATCGTTCGTGGAAAAAATCATAGATTTTCCGGGCCATGTCGGCGGAGACGCCGTTCACAGCCTTCAAATCTTCGATCCCCGCGCGGGATACGGCTTTTGCCGAACCAAAATGCTTCAGAAGCGCGCGCTTGCGCATGGGGCCGATGCCTTCGATTTCGTCGAGCGGATTGACGCCTAGAGATTTGGCGCGCTTGGCGCGATGCGTTCCGATCGCGAACCGATGTGCTTCGTCGCGCAGACGTTGGACGAAATAGAGCACCGGGTCCTTGGTTTCGAGCATGAGTGGACGATCGCGGCCCGGAATATGAAAATGTTCGCGACCGGCATCGCGATCGGGACCTTTGGCCACGCCGATCAGCTGTATGTCGTGCAATCCGAAGCCAGCCAGCACTTCTCGTGCAACCGAGAGCTGTCCGAGGCCACCGTCGATCAATACCAGGTCCGGGCGGTCGGGAAATTCTCGCTCTTCCGTTGACTCTGCCTCAGGCGCTGCGGCCGGAGCGGCATCTCCGATCACGTCAGCGATCGCTTCAGTTACTTCCGTTTCTATCTCAGTCAGAAGCTCGACATCTGCTATGCGCTTGAAGCGGCGAGTCAGAACCTCGCGCATCATTGCGTAATCGTCTCCTGGCGTGACGTCCGGCGACTTGATGTTGAACTTGCGGTACTGACCTTTGACGAAGCCGTCGGGTCCGGCGACGATCATCGCGCCGACGGCGTTCGTGCCACCGGTGTGGCTGTTGTCGAACACCTCGATACGGCGCGGGGGCGCGGGCAGATTGAAGCGTTCGGCCACGCCTTCGAGCAGACGTACTTGTGTCGAACTTTCCGCCAGCTTGCGGCCTAGAGCCTCGCGGGCGTTCGTCAGCGCGTGCTCGACGAGGCTCGATTTCGTGCCACGCGCCGGAACGCGTATTTCGACTTTGCGCCCGGCCTTCGTCGAAAGCGCCTCGGCAAGCAGCAGACGATTTGCGATGTCGTGCGAGATCAGGATCAGGCGCGGCACCGGCTTGTCGTCGTAAAACTGCGCAATGAAGCTATCGAGCACTTCCGCCGCTTCGAGCGAGCGGTCGGCTTTCGGATAGTAAGCGCGATTGCCCCAGTTCTGGCCGGTGCGGATAAAGAACACCTGGATGCAGGTCTGGCCACCATCCTGGTGGGCTGCGAAAATATCGGCTTCTTCCACGCCTTCCGGATTGATCGATTGGTCGGCCGTGACGTGCGCAAGCGCCCACAGACGATTGCGATATTTGGCTGCGGTTTCGAATTCCAATTTTTCCGCCGCGTCCTGCATCAGCCGCTGATACATTTCGCGAACCGTCTGGCTCTCGCCATTCAGGAACCGCTCGGCCTCTTCCACGAGGCCAGCATAGTCTTCGAGCCCGATCTCACCGGTACAAGGCGCCGAACAGCGCTTGATCTGGTAGAGCAGGCATGGGCGCGTGCGACTTTCATAGACGCTGTCGGAACACGAGCGCAGTAGAAACGCGCGCTGTAACATGTTGACGGTGCGGTTGACGGCTCCCGCGGAGGCGAACGGACCGAAGTATGCGCCTTTCCGGTTTCGGGCTCCGCGATGTTTCATCACGGCGGGGGCAGGGTGGTCGCGCGCGATCAGAATATATGGGAAGGACTTGTCGTCGCGCATCAAAACGTTGAAACGCGGACGGAAACGCTTGATGAGGTTGGCTTCGAGTAGGAGTGCCTCGGCCTCGGTCGCGACGGTCACGAATTCCATCGACGCCGTCGCCAGGATCATGCGGGCGATGCGGTTCGTATGGCCATTTAGCCGCGTGTAGTTGGAAACGCGGGCTTTGAGCGAGCGCGCCTTGCCGACGTATATGACATCGCCCGCGACATCGAGCATGCGGTAGACGCCCGGGCTCTGAGGCAGCGTTTTCAGATAGCCGGCGATGACTTCCGCGCCGGTCTTGCGTGGGATCTCAGCCGGCGCCGCCGCGCCTGCCTGTAATTGGTCTTCAGTCATGGCGCACCTAAGATTGTGCCGCCTCGAAGGTCAAGCAAGCCAAGCGCCGTGCGCCACAAAATCACCATGTCTGGGGGATGGTCTGGCACCCTCAGCACATTAGGAAAGAGGGCAAGTTTCGTGGGGGTGCTATGCGCTCGATTATTGCCGTTCTGAGCTTCGCGCTCATTTTGTCTCTGCCCGGAATCCTACTCGCAAAACCCAGCAAGGAGAAGCCCGCGAAGCCATTCGTGAGCAACGAGGAGCTGCTGAAATGGATCAACGGCTATCGTCACAATCCGCAGCCGCAGCGCGTACCGCAAGCGGTCAAGGCCATGTCGGATTTGGGATTGACCAAGGATGCGGACCAATCCGGCATCTATATCGGCTTCGTCGCGGGCACCCTTGGCGCCAATCCACAGATGGCGGAAGAGCTAGTGACGAAGATGTTTCCGCTCAGGCCCGAAGATCAGGTGATCATCATCAAGGCCATCGCCTATTCGGGATTGCCGCACTGGAGGACGCTGCTCGGCAAGTTCATCGAGCGGATGCCGGCGCGCAGGGACCTGATCGAAAAATTCCTCTACGGCGATAAGAAGATCCTGACGGCGCTGTCGATGAAAGACGATGCGACGGTGATCGATCTCAACTGGGGTTATTATTTCGCGACAGGCTGGGAAGCCCCCGTCCGGCGCATCGTCGCGGCGCTTGCGTATACTCTCGACAAAGACAAGGTCGATGTCATGACCGTCGGGGCGATGGCGAAATGGACGCTGGCGCAGAACGCCGCGCGGGACAACGATCTGCTGATGATGCTGAAAAGGATTTCCAACGACAGCGATCCCAAAATCCGCAAGCAGCTCGCCGAGGTTATCGATGCGTCTGAAACGCTTGAGCTTTCGAAGTTGCGCAAGGATGCGCTTGCTTCGATCGAAGAATTGAAAGCCAAGGGGCCCGAAAGCCTGCGGAATTACAATTGGTGGGGACAGGCGGGGCAGACCGTTCTGGCGCTGGGCTGCGTCGCGGCCGGTGTGCTCGGACAGGTTGAGTTCGGAATTCCCTGTGTCGTTGGCGGAGCGGCTTCGACCGCAGCGCTCAAGTACTTCCAGCCTTCGCAATGATCCGCTGACGGGGGGCAGCGCGCGGGCTCAGCGTGTTGCGGAGCTTGAGACATCAACTTCCGGCGGAGCAGGCTTTGGATCGGGGACTGCCTCGGGCAAGGGCCCGCCCAACCCCGACGGCTGCCAAGTGAGTTCGCGCCAGCGATACGCGGGTTGGGGAACTGGCGGCGTAATCTGCTCTGCGGATTGGGTGTTCGTCGCCGAGCAGTAGCGATCGCGGAATTCTCCGGCGATGAAATCGATCGACTTGCCGTAGTTCCGATCGGCCGCCCAACGGCGGGCGAGATCGCCGAACGTCACGGGGCGTCCTAATCGGTGCGAGGATTTGATGATATCGTCCTGGTTGTTGCGTGTGCGGCGCGCGATCGGCTGAGCCAGATGCTCGCCCGAATAGGCGACGAGATGCTGGATCTGGGCGTGCACGCCGGTGGCGACATCGGGGAAGCGTTCGCCCGGCGCGCCGTGTCCGGTGGCGCCGATCCCGGCGAAGTTGTTCTGCGATGCGCTGACGTCGCCGCGGCGTCCGTCACCGCGCCGGTATTTCAGGAAGTTGGTCTCGATCGCCATCTGGAAGAAGGCGTAATCCCACCGGACATGCCAGCCCTCGCCGTAGAGCTTGTAAAGACTTGCGATGTTAAGATAGCGCGGATCGAGGTGCGGGTTGCGGTCCTTGAGAAAGGCCATCAGGCGTTCCGGCGTCACGCATGCCGGAACCTGATTGGTGTCGGTGGTGCGAATGGGGGGAGCAGCCTCGACCTTGGCCGGCAGCGTAAGGATCGCTGCCGAGGCCAACATCGTCGCGGCGAGGACGCCGGGATAGCCGAGAGACGTTCGCACCATCCGAGGGCGGTCCTTTAGCGCGCGCCGCACTCAACCTTCCGGGCAGAGTTCGAAGGCTTTGTCGAGGGCCTTCGACGGATTGTTGAACTCGCCGATCGCGTGACCGCCTTTGGCATAAGCCGCGATGTAGGCTGCCGTCTCGCGCTTCGCCGAGGCTTCGTTGACGTCGAGGACGGTGTAATTGTCCTGACGATCGGCACGAGCCTTGATGATGACGGAATGACCACCGCCGTAGCTTGCTGTCCAGACCTTGCACGCCGGCCGCGCCCCCGGCGAAATCGTCATCGTCGACTTCGCCGTTATTCCCGGAAGGACAGACGATTTCGTGCCGGCGCCGAGAGCCGCGGTCTGAACTTTTTTGACCGCCGCCTTTTTCTGGTTCTGCGTCGACGCGGAACCGTCGGCAGTCGTACCCGAAGAGTCCAGCGGTTCCACCGCAGCGTTTATGATCTTGACGGGCTGATCTTCTTTCGGGGCAGGCTCACCCACAGCCACGTCTTGTGCACTTTCGGCCGGAGGGATGAGGGACTCTGCTCCGAGGCTTGAGCGAACAAACGAACCGGACTTGCGAGCTTCCTCGACGGCACGCCGGGCGAGATCCGCGCCGCTGAGCTTCGTCGTCGGTACGTCGGACGAATCCGCCGTCACTGGATCGGCCATTGCAACCTTCGGATCGGCATCATCCGTATTGGTCTTTTCAGGAGCGTGGCCCGGCTTTGCAAGCGCCAGCAGCTCAGGATTGGGATCAGGACTTCTGCAGGGGCTGCCATAGAACGTTTCAGCCAGGCTTGC
This sequence comes from Hyphomicrobium sp., assembly GCA_025927515.1. Lineage (GTDB taxonomy): Bacteria > Pseudomonadota > Alphaproteobacteria > Rhizobiales > Hyphomicrobiaceae > Hyphomicrobium_B. The sequence goes on along the minus strand of JAICLG010000030.1, from coordinate 2,477 downwards.
GATTTCCCGTCCATAGCGTCGCGAACCCGGCGCCCACTGGTGAGCGAGTTCATCATAGGTGATCGGACCGGAGATCGACTTCTGCCAGGAGGTCAAAATACCCCATTCCTGGACTTTGCGGGTGCGCTCTGCGACCGGATTGTCGAGGTGCACACCAGCGTAGAGGAGAAGATGCTGGAGATGGGCTTTCACGCCCGTCGCGACGTCGGGAAAGCTTTCGCCGTGGACATGGTGGCCCGTGGCGCCGAGGCCTGCGAAGTTGTTCTGGCTCGCCGATACGTCGCCCTTGAACGACAGATTGCCCGTTTCGAGCATCATCTGGAAGAAAGCGATGTCCCATCGCATCTTCAACTCATCGCCGATCCGCATGTAGTCAGCCGCGATCGTCGAGAAGCGCTCGTCGACGTTGTGATTGCGGTTTGTCAGAAAGGCCATCAATCGGCCTGGCGTTGCGCACGCCGGGACCTTGTTGGTCTTGCTGATCAGGACTTGTGGGAGTTCTGCCGCAGAGACCGGCAGAGATGCAGCGGCCAACGATGTGGCGACTGCGATGACGAACGCAAACGGCGTTCGAACGCGGCAAATCATGGATCCACCCATAACGACGCGGCACCCCTCGAAGAGCGCCCTACAAAACCAGTTAAGGTTCATAGACGCTTAACGTTAAAAAAGTGTTGAGACCCCCTTGAGTCTGTAAACGGACGTTGCCAGCCAATTGGGCGGTATTTATGGCGCGGGCGAATCAGAGTGAGGCGGATCGTGGGGCGTCTGCCAGGTAAGTACTGTGCGGTTTGGAGTCACTCAGGTCAGATGCTGGCCGCCGTCCAGCGCAATCATCTGACCCGTTAACGATGGCGTCGCGAGGATGAAGCGCACCGCCGCCGCGATTTCTTTCGCCGATGGTCCACGTTTCAAGAGCGTCGATTGCTTCTCGCGTTCGAAGTCGTCATCGGTCTGATGGACGCTGCGTAACACCGGTCCCGGCCCAATAGCGTTGACGCGAATTCGCGGGGCGAGCGCCTGCGCCAGCGTTCTCGTCGCGGTCCAAAGGCCCGCCTTCGAGATCGTATAGGAGAAGAATTCCGGCGTCAGGTTCCACACGCGCTGGTCGATGATGTTGATGATGTTGCCTTCGGTGTCCGCGGGAAGGTGCTTGGCCATGGCCTCGGAAAGAAAGACCGGAGCCTTGAGATTGACGCACAGGTGTAGGTCCCACGTCGTCTCGTCGAGGTTCCCGATGCTGTCGGGAAGGAATTCCGAGGCATTGTTGATGAGGGTCGTCAGAGGACCGAGTTCGCGGCCAACATTCACGACCAGCTGTTCGAGGGCGTCACGGCTCGCCAGGTCAGCCTGAAACGTTCGGGCCCGGCCTCCGTGCGCCTCGATCTCGGCGGCGAGTGCTCCGGCTTCGGCGGACGAGCGGCGATAATGGATGGCTACGGCCCAGCCGGCTTCGGCGAGGTCGAGGGCGACGGCGCGCCCGATGCGACGGGCGGCGCCGGTAATCAATGCCGTGCGGGGGGGATCGGAAATTGGGCTCATCGGAGCGGATTACCAGAACTGGTTCGCAAAACCATAGCCGCGACCATGTAAGTTGGAATCAGTTACAGTCTCGAAAGTGTGGGTGGTCCGCAGAAGGCGGACGATTTAGTCGACCATTGCATATGTTGCGAGCGGGAGCCTGCCCCAGAGATGCATATTTTCAGGGCAAATTCGGGTTTCGCGAGCCAGATATCACGCCATCGTTGCCTTCCGGTTACATGGCGTGCGTCAAGTCGGTGTTTCCTCTGAATAAATACTTGTGCTGGCGGGCCCGAGCGGCTTCTCTGACTGGGGAACGATGAGAATCGGGGTGCCGCGAGGGCGGCTGCTGCGAACGCAGAATTGGGACGGGGGTTGTCTGAAATGAAAAATTTCAAAAGTTATTTTTGTGCTGCGGGGGCAGCGGTGTTTGCGTCCCTCACAATGTCCACGGCGGTGCTTGCAGACGATGCGAGCAGCAACCCGCAATTCGGGTATTCTATCACGCTCACCGGCACAAGCGATTATATCTTCCGCGGCATCTCGTTCAACGATGAGCGGCCCGCGTTCCAGCCCTATGTCGAGTTTACGTACGGCATTGGGTATTTGGGCTTCTGGTTCTCGAACATCGAGGGCGAAGGCTACAATCCCATGGAAATGGATATCGTCGCCGGTATTCGTCCTGTAACGGGTCCCGTCAGCTGGGATATCGGTGTTCTCTATTACACTTATCCCGCCAACAGCCTTGGATGGAGCGCGACGGACTACGTCGAGTTCAAGGTTGGCGCATCGATCACACCGGTCAAGAATTTGACGCTGGGTGTTACGGGCTATGTGACGCCCGATCAGGCGAACTACGGTCAGACCGAGACAATCGAGGGCACCGCTAGCTATGCTCTGCCGAAGTTCGCAATTTTTGATCCGACCGTCAGCGCTTTGATCGGCTATAGCAACGG
>JAICLG010000019.1 GCA_025927515.1 Hyphomicrobium sp. | reverse complement strand
GAGGCAAAACATGGATTCTTCCCACTATCAGGCTTTGGTCATCGGAAGTGGCGAGGGCGGAAAATACTTGGCCTGGCATCTCGCCAGATCCGGATTGAAGGTTGCCGTCATTGAGCGTCGACTGATCGGCGGTTCCTGCCCGAACACGAATTGTCTTCCCAGCAAGAATGAAATTTGGAGCGCCAAGGTCGCCGACCTGGTGCATCGTGCATCGGAGTTCGGATCCATCACCGGTCCGGTGACAACGGACATGAGCAAGGTCGTCGCAAGAAAACGCGCGATGATCGATGGGCTCATTAAGTTGCATCTCGATCTATTCAAGGAAAGCGGCGCTGAACTGATCATGGGCGATGCCCGGTTCGTCGCGCCAAAGACGGTTGACGTCAGCCTGAACGACGGCGGCATGGCGCGATTTACCGCCGATCGCCTTTTCATCAATATCGGAACCCACGCGACGATCCCGGATATCCCGGGGCTGGCCACCTCCAAACCGATGACAAACATCGAAGTGTTGGAACTCGATCGTCTGCCTAGCCACCTCATCGTACTCGGCGGTGGCTACGTGGGTCTTGAGCTTGCTCAAACCTATCGCCGCTTCGGATCGAAAGTAACCATCATAGAGGCCGGGCCTCAGCTTGCGGGTCGAGAAGATCCTGATGTCGCTAACGAAGTTACCGAAGCGCTTCGCAGCGAAAACATTACGATAGAACTGGACGCGAAGGTCTCGAAGGTCGAGGGACAATCCGGACGAAACGTGACGGTCGCGACGCAGAATGGGACCATCACCGGCTCCGATCTGCTGGTTGCGGTCGGGCGAACTCCAAACACGTCCGGCATTGGACTTGACGCGGCCGGAGTCACCCTCGACGCGCACGGATTTATCGTCATCAATGATCGCCTCGAGACGACGGCGCCGGAGACCTGGGCGATCGGCGAATGCGCCGGCAGCCCGCAATTCACGCATGCGTCGTTTGACGACTTTCGCATCATTCGCGACAATCTCTCCGGTGGAGGCCGCAGCACGAAGGAGCGCTTAATTCCCTCTTGCATGTTCACCGATCCACAGCTGGGCCGCGTTGGACTGAGCGAAATGCAGGCCCAAGAACACGGGTTGAAGTTTCGCGTCGCAAAGCTCGCGATGACGGGCGTCTTGCGCGCTCGTACCATCTCCGAAACGCGCGGATTTATGAAAGCGGTGGTGGGTGAGGACGACCGCATCCTCGGGTTCGCGATGGTTGGCCCAGAAGCGGGAGAGGTTATAGCGGTGGTCCAGACAGCAATGCTCGCGCGCATGCCGTATACGGCATTGCGAGATGCAATCTTTGCTCATCCGACGATGAGCGAAGGATTAAACGCGCTGTTTTTGCGAGTTCCTTCCAACTAAGAAGCGCAAAGAGTCCGACGTAGTAGCTACTGATTCCCCTTTCGATGAATAGCGGACAAATGTCGATCGCCCATGATGGCCATCCGGAAAGCAAGCTCAGATGTCCGCAAACTCTGCATTGCGTCGATAAAAACGTCTCTCGGCGGAAGTAGATCGCGTGAGGGCGGAAATGAGCCTCTGCGTGCCGGCCTACAACATCAAACGGATGATCTCCATCATGGGCGTTCAAACGCTCATCGCAGCGGTGCGCGGGTGAGGTCGAGCGGAGCCCGCTTACCTTGCAAGATCGCCCATCACGCCGCGAGTTCTTACACAGTCACCTCTTGAAGCCGACCTCCGGCAGCCAAACTGGGACTACGGAGACGAGGCCGCCTTTTCCGCGAGCTCTCCAGTCGGCAACGTTCTGAAGTACGAACACGAGCACTGTAAGGCACGAAAAGTCGTCTACCGGATTTTCGGCGCGACTTAGAATCATGGGAAGTTCGCCCGCCCGTTGGTTTCAACGGGGAGATTACCCTGCGCTCTCACATCCACGGTCGAAATTACCGACATGCCCACGCGCAACCTATGAGCCGCGCTTTCATTGGACTCAATGACTATCTTCACCGGAACGCGCTGCACGATTTTGGTGAAATTTCCGGTAGCATTGTCGGGCTGTATCGGAGAGAAGGTCACATCGGTCGCGGGGGCGAGGCTGTCTATGTGACCGTGCAGCTTCATGCCAGGGTATGCATCCACAGTGATGGAGACGGGCTGATGCAGCCGCATCTTGCCAATTTGGCTCTCCTGAAAATTTGCTAGAATGTACGACTGCGATATCGGCACCACAGCAAGCAAGGTTGATCCAACATTGACGTATGCACCCGGCCGAACCGATCGCCTTCCGATAATACCGTCGATTGGCGCGCGTATCTTCGTATAAGACAGATTCAGTTGCGCTTGGCTCAAGATGGCTTCGTCGTGCATGTGCTCCGCTTGCGCCTGAGCGAGTTCTGCCTTCAGCACGTCGAGTTGTCTGATGGACGTTTCCAATGCGGCTGTATCTCGCGCAACCGTCGCCTTTGCGCTGGCGATGCGGGACGCGGCCTGCTGTGCATTTTGCACACTCCCATACCCCTTCGAAGCGAGATGGGCGTAGCGCGAGTTATCCTGCTCCGCGAAAGTTTGGTTGGCCTCATCGATATCGATCTGGGCTCTAGCGGCATCAATAATTGATTTTTGTGAAGTGATTCCGGCTTGCTTGTTTCTTATAGAAGCATTGGCAGAAGCAACGTTCGCCCTGGCTTGCTCAAGCGCGGTTTTGAGATCGCGATCGTCGATCTTCACCAAAAGCTGGCCTGCGTGTACAGCTTGATTATCCTCGACAAGCACAGTCTCGACCAATCCTGCGATCTTGGGTGCGACCAACGTAAAGTCCGCAGTCACGTACGCATCTTCAGTTTTCTGAAATGACGGATTGGAAAACAAATACCAACCGAGCGTCCAAGCCGCTCCTGTGAGCAGAAGCAAACCAGTGCCTTGGGCGACACGCGACTTGGTATGAAGAAGAGGCATCCGACGGAACCTTTCAACGTGCTATTGCGGAGCGAGGCGGCCGAACGCGAGTTGGCAAGACGCCAGTGAGGACGATCATCGCGAGAGTCAACAGCAACAACAGGCGATACATGTCGGCTATTGCAAGCGTATAGCTTTGTGCATGCACTTGGTGTGCTAGCATCTCGAGAGAGGCATCGGCGCGCGTACCTTCATCGCCGATAGCCGATCCGAGATGGTGATTTAAGGTCGCAAGGCGTTCCTCATATGCCAAAGGATTTCGTCCCAACTCGGAAGCGATAATGGACGAGTGATATTGGGTTCGGATGTGTCCTAGGCCCTCAAGAAGAGTCCTAATAAGAACCGATGCGAATCCCTTCATCGAGTTGAACATCGCCGAAACGTAAGGACCTTCCTCGGGCGCCATGTCGGCCACTACGAACATCAGGAGCGGCAATATCGCCATCGCTTCCCCGAGGGCCAGCAGCGCAACAATGAAGTAGAAGTCGGTGCGAATCCAATCTGACGTTATGAAGGTCGCGAGATAGCAAGAGTAAGCAACGAGCCCCAGGCCAATCGCGAAAATCAGTCGGCAATCGACCTTCTCGATGTTCAATATCGCCGATACCACCGGCAATATCACGAGTTGCGGAAGCGCGATGATAAGCGCCAACGGTGCGACGTCCGTTGGGCGATAGCCTTTCATTTCGCTGAGGAAGAAAATAGGTATTTCGATGACGCCCAGGAAGATCACGACGAGCGCAACAATGCCGACAACCGAATGCAAGAAATTCGGCCGGGCAAGGATGCGCAAGTTGAAGATCGGCTCTGGATGAAACCATTCGTTGACCAGGAAAAAGCAGAACAGACATCCTCCACCGATCAACAGAAAGCAAAACAGCGGTGATGAAAGCCAATTCAGCCTGTCGCATTGGCTAGCCGCGATCACGAGCGCACTAATCGACGGTACTCCTGCGAGCACGCCGACCCAATCGAACGTCTTGAAGCGATCGAGACGAAGCGGATCTTTCGGAATTCCGTAGGCGACCGCGGCTATGCTGATGGCGCTGAAGGGAACAATGTTCCAAAAAATCCACGGGTAACCGCCGTAATCGCTCGACCACGCGGCCGCCGGCAACGCCATGTTGGGTCCGAAATTCGAACTCAGCGCGTACGCCGCAAATGCAAAGAGTCCGTATTGCGGCGGACAATAACGCAATGCGACCGTAAGAAGGATCGGAGTTAGAAATCCACCGGACATGCCCTGCAGCAAGCGGAGGGCGTAAAACACTTCGATATTTGGCGCGAATGGAAACATGATTCCGATGATCATCATCGTGGCCGTCATAACCAGACAGAAGCGCCTCAGGGAAAAAGTGATGGCGCACCACGGCGCGAAGGTCATACCGATGACGGTTCCCACCTCGAACAAGCTGCGGGCCCAAGCGGCTTCATCGTGGCCGAATAGAAAACCGCCCTGAATGTCCCCCATGTTTATGTCGGTGGAGTAGTAGTTGACCGCTGACATGATCACAGCGACGAGCGCGCCGATCATCCCAACGATTATTCGCGGTCCAAACGGCGGAATGACAACAGCAGGCGCAATCGGCGCGCTCGGCGGATTGACAGCGGTATCTAAGGCCGGGAGCTGAAAACTCGGCGCCCGCTGGATAAAGTCAGCCGTCTGGATGTTCAATAACGGATCCTTTTCGTCGGATCTCGGCCGCCATTGGATTGGAAGGTAGCCATTGGACTTCGATCCCGGGAGCACGTTGCATCGCTGGCTTGTTAGCTTCCGCCGAGCAATGCAGCAATAACACTGGATGAAACGTATCCATGCGTTTGACGCACTTGTGGTACACGGCGCCGCGGCACGTCAGCCGTCCGAAATAACTTCGACTTGTCCCCGAATGCTTATGGAAGCAAGCCGCTTGGCTGCTCCTTGCAAACCTCGACGATCGTCGAGCGCATCCAGCGATGGACTGCATCATTGTCAAGCCTGGGGTGCCAAGCTTGGCGCATCGAGAAGGCCTCGAGCTTCAGCGGAATGCGAAAGGCTCGTATGTCGGTCGCCATTTGCGTCAACGCCCAAACGAGATGCTCCGGGGCTGGCATGATCAGCTTTGATCCTGGCAGCGCAAACAAGCCCGCCGTGAACGTCGGCGCGACGATGGCGACGGCTCGGCTCAATCCTAAGTCCGCGAGTTTGCCGTCTATCGGTCCGGTGGTTACGCCTCGGCGTGAGACGTTGACATGCTCGTAGGCCGCGAACCGTTCCGCCGTAATCTTGCCCTTGAAGATCGGATGCTCCCGATGGGCCAAAGCCAAGAAGCGCGTTGTAAAAAGCGTTTTTACCCGGACTTCCGGGTCGAGCGCATTGCTCGCGCTGATCCACAAATCGATCCGGCCTTCGCGTAAAGCATCGTCGTCCTCATCGACTTCGGCTCTGAGTCGAAGCGAAACCTTGGGTGCCTGCGCCCGCAGCGCGTTGAGCAGGCGACATCCGTAGGCGGCCACGAAGACATCATTGGCTCTAATGGTGAACTGGCGCTCGAGGTCGTCCAATCTGTGGACCGAGTTTGGCTGCAGCAGCCCAACGGCCGTTTCAGCCGTCTTGCGGACGAGTTCACGCAGTTCCAGCGCACGTGCTGTCGGAACGAGACCTCTTCCCGCCCGTACGAGGATGGGATCGCCTACAGTCTCGCGTATTCTCGATAATGTGCGGCTCATGGCCGGCGCGCTCAAATCAAGCCGGCGCGCGGCGGCCGCTACGCTCTGCTCTTCGAGCAGAATATCGAGCGCGACGAGAAGATTGAGATCGGGGAGTTTCATTGCGGTACGCCCCTTCAAAAGGATTGCGTATATTGCAACTAAAGCCCGGGCCGACAATGTTTGGGTAATTAATATTTATCGGGTGGCCGTTCGGAATCTTGTGGCGACTGGCCCGACCTTCCAGCGTCTGATGCAGACGTCGCGGCCATTTCCGCGTCGCTAAAAATGGCCGGCATGAGCGTGATCACGCCGGCCAAGGTACTCACTACCACTTGCGGGTCTGGAGGAAGCGCAATTAGGGCAGCGAGAATGCGGTGAAGGAGCCACCAAGGTTTGTGTACTGCTTGAGGCCGGCATAGCCGCCAACGGCGCCGAGGCCATCGTTGGGATTCGTTAAGCCAGCAGCAAGACCGATACCGGCCCAACCGCCAACGCCCGAGAGAACACCCACGTACTGTTTGCCACCGTGCATCCAGGTCATGACGCTGCCGATGATGCCCGACGGCGTCTTGAACTTGTACAGTTCCTTACCGGTCTTCTGGTCGACGGCTTTGAAGTAGCCTTCAAGCGTGCCGTAGAAGGCGACGCCACCGGCGGTCGTCAGAGCGCCGGACCAAACGGAAAACTGCTCGGGCTTCGACCAGACGATCTTGCCTTTGCCGGCGTCCCAGGCGATGAAATTACCCATACCGCCATGGCTGTCTGGAGCCGGGAACATGGAAAGAGTGGCACCCACGTACGGCTGACCAGCCGTGTACGAAACCTTAAAGGGTTCGTAATCCATGCACACGTGATTTGTCGGAACGTAGAAGAGCCCGGTCAGCTTCGAGAACGAAGCAGGCTGTCTATCTTTCGAACCAAGAGCCGCAGGGCAGATGCCCTTCGTGTTGACGTCAGCGCCTTTGCCGTTTCTGAACGTCGAGTACTTGGCGACACGGATCGGACGTCCGTAGTTAGGGCTGGCCTTATCCATGTCGACGCCTGTCGCCCAGTTGACGGCCGGATCAAACTTCTCGGCAACGAGAAGCTCGCCGTCCTTACGGTTGAGCGTGTAACCAAAGCCATTGCGATCGAAATGGACGAGGACCGGAGTTTTTTTTCCACCGACGTCGATGTCAGCGAGGATATTCTCGTTGACACCGTCATAGTCCCATTCGTCGAACGGCGTCATTTGATACGCCCACTTAGCGACGCCAGTATCAGGATTGCGAGCCATGATCGACATCGTCCATTTCTGGTCGATCGGCTTGCCGTCCGGTCCCGCACGTTGTGAGGGGTTCCAGGTCGATGGGTTGGCCGTGCCATAATAGATAAGATCCGCATCCGGATCATATGAGAACCATCCCCATACCGTGCCGCCGCCGATCTTCCACTGATCGCCATTCCAGGTCTTGAGCGAGGAATCTTTTCCGACAGGCTTTCCAAGCGAGGTCGTTTTTTCTGGATCGAAAAGCATGTCCGAGTCGGGGCCCAGGCTAAAGGCCCGCCAGACACGCTTGCCGGAGTTCATATCGTAAGCCGTGACGTGGCCGCGCACACCGAATTCGGCGCCCGAAATACCGACGATCACCTTATCCTTCACGACGATGGGCGCCATTGTACCCGACTCGCCTTTCTTGGGATCACCGTTGACCGACTTCCAGAGTTCTTTTCCGGTTTTGGCATCCAAGGCGACGAGTGACGTATCTGCTTGATAGAGGAAGATTTTGCCTTCCGCATACTGCACGCCGTTATTAACGACGTCGCAGCACATGATCGGCACAACAGCCGGATCCTGCTTCGGCGTATAAGTCCATTCGATCTTATGGTCGTCGTCGAGATTGAGCGCGTAAACGATGTTGGGGAACGGTGTCACCATGTACATCATGTTGCCGATCACCAGCGGCGCGCTTTCATGGCCGCGGAGCACGCCGGTCGAAAACGTCCACGCGACCTTGAGCTGACCCACGTTGGCCGTCGTGACTTGGTTGAGCGTGGAATAGCGGGTCGCAGCGTAGTCTCCTTCAACGCGGGCCCATTGGTCAGGATTGGCCGTCTGCTTAAGCACGTCGTCGTTTGCCGAAGCCGGTGCCGTTAAGGCACCCATCAGCATGAGCGCCGCGCTCGAAACGCGAAATCGCATGTTTTCCTCCGATTGTTATTAGTGTCGATAGGGCGCGGTGTTGTGTTTTGCTGCGGCTTCCAACTCTTCGTGGCACGTCGCTCAATACTCAACCGCGTGGTTGACAATAGTTTCCTCACGGAATATTGTCAACCTATAGGTTGACTTTTGCGGCAAATGTTTTTCGGACTTGGCCGGTGCGTGGACATCGCAGGGTCCGGCTTATTTTATCCGCGCGACGTGAAAGCTACCGAGCTGACGGAGCGGCAACTTTGACACGATTGCAGGCCTCGCATATATTCACACCAATGGTTGAACGTCGCGAAGCAAAGCTCAGCGAGATTTTTTACGCCCTCTCCGATCCGACGCGGAGGGCGATCATCGGCTTGCTTGCAGAACGCCCTCACACCGTGACGGAGCTTTTGGAGCCTTTTCCGGTTTCGCTGAATGCCATATCAAAACACATCAAGGCGCTTGAAAAAGTCGGGCTGATCGACAGGGAGATCAAGGGCCGCATTCATATGTGCCATCTCAATACGGCGCCAATGAACGAGGCCTATCGTTGGCTCGGCGGCTACGAAAAGTTCTGGTCCGGCAGCCTCGATAAACTCGAGAAGCTTTTGAACAGTAGAGCCAAGAACCGTCATGGCAAGTGATCGAAGACGGAAGCTTCCATCCCTGGCGATGGTGCGCCGCGTTAAGTCTCCCGTCGCAGACGTTTTTTCCGCTTGGACTCAGCCTGATTTGATTGCGCAATGGCTTGCGCCTGGCTCGTGTATCGTCAATGCCGTATCGCTCGATGTTCGCGAGGGCGGAGAATACAGTATCGAAGGTCAGGATCCTGCCGGTGAAGCTTACGTAATCAGCGGATCATATTGCGAGGTGATCCCCAACCGCCGACTGGCGATGACCTGGAGCTACAACGGTCCTGCTTCCGCCCTGAAAGGATCGCCATCATTGGTCATCGCGGACTTTCGCACGCTCGGTGAGGCGTCGACCGAGTTGACCGTTACGCACGAGAAAATCAGCACCGCATTCGCGAGCGATTTGAATAAGCGAAATTGGATCGTTTGCCTGGACAATCTCGCGGCGATTCTCCAGCCGTATGTCAACCGCGAGGGACCCGCCAAGCTCGCAGCCGTCAATGGCTTCTATCGCGACAGCCACCGTAAGTGGCAGGATGAGTTCAAGGTCCGCGCAATGGCAGATCGTCTCCGCGACACCGGGGTGAAGCCCGCGTTGACAGCTTCCGATGCGGCCTTCATCGCGCACCAGAACATGTTCTTTCTCGCGACAGCCGACGCCGAAGGACGTCCGAGTTGTTCCTATAAGGGAGGGGCGAGAGGGTTCGTTGGCGTACTTGATGAAACAACGCTCGCGTTTCCGAGCTACGATGGAAACGGAATGTTTTTGTCTGTTGGAAATTTATCGGAAAACGCTCACGTCGCATTACTCTTCATCGATTTTGAACGTCAAGCCCGATTACGAATATGCGGCACCGCCGAAGCATCAAAGGACGATCGCCTCCTCAAGCGCTATCCAGGAGCCGAGCTCATCATTCGGATCAATATCCGCAATGTCTTCTCCAACTGCCCACGCTACATCCACAAGATGGAGATGGTTGAGGAATCCGCCTTCGTTCCCGACGGCAGGCATCCGACACCGATTGCCGAATGGAAACGTCTCGCAGAGTTCGCGGACGTATTGCTTGAAAAGGATGCGCACGCCGCAGGCGAAGAAACCGACCTCGACAAGGCATTCAATCGGAATTCTTCGTAAGTATTTCGCGATCGGTGCTGTAGCCGCAAATAACTACGCCGACATCAAGGCGCTGACATGCGCCGCTGTCGATCGTGCTAAATCTTCCAGGACGTAACCACCTTCCAGCATCGAGACGATGCGGCCGGAGCAACGCCTGTCGGCAATGTCCATAACGCGCTGTGTGATCCAGGCATAATCGGCTTCGCGTAGCCGGATGTGGCCGAGAGGATCTCCCTCATGGGCATCGAACCCCGCCGAAATCAAGATCAGTTCCGGACGAAACTCATCCAAGGCGGGCAGTATCCTTTCCGTCATTGCTGCGCGAAATTCAACGCTGCCGTCGCCGGCTTTGAGCGGCGCATTGAAGATGTTGCCGACGCCTGTTTCCGACACCGATCCGGTGCCTGGAAAGAGCGGCATTTCATGGGTCGTGCCGTAGAATAGGTTTTTGCTTTTCCAGAAGGCGCGTTGCGTTCCGTTGCCGTGATGAACATCGAAGTCGATCACAGCGACACGCGCCGCGCCATGACGAGCCTGGGCATATTTTGCGGCTATAGCGATGTTAGAGAAAAGGCAGAATCCCATGGCTCGATCGGCTTCCGCGTGATGACCGGGCGGCCGCACGGGGCAAAAAGCATTCTTGATCGTATTACCTACTTCCATGACGCAATCGACCGCATGCAGTCCCGCACCGACTGCCCGCATCGCCGCTTCCCATGAGCCGGTAGACATCACGGTGTCGCCATCGATGGCAAAAGGAAGGTGCGCTTCATCCTGCGCATGAGCGCGCAGGAATTCAAAATGGTCGCGCGTATGAACGAGCCCGATCGCCTCTGCAACGTCTTCGTGAAGGGGAGCTTCGTGGCGGATTAAGCCGCCGAACTCCGTAGGCGCAAGTGCATCCATGATGACGCGCTCGCGCGCCGGCCGCTCAACGATGAGCGGACCGGGATCATGTTTCTCAAACGCCGGGTGTGAAACCAACACAGTGGCCGAGCTCTGCGCTCGGCCGGAGGTGGCTGCAAGCGACAACGCGGCTGGCGCGCCAATCAGAACCGCGCGGCGAGAAATGCCATGGCTTGGAACTCGCGTGTTCATCTCATGCGTCTACCGCCAGAAACATCCAATTCGAAGACTTCGCCGGTCGCCTGCCTCATTAATCAATAGCCCAGGCACGAGGGCTGCACACGTCGTTCCTTGCCTTCGAACGAACACCCTCGGCGAATTTGAGAGCAAGAAACAGGACGCGGACGCCAAAGTTTCGTGCTCATGACCACCCATGGAAGAACGGAGATCTGACGTCATGGCACGAATTGTAGTCGCGGGTGCTCTTTTCTTTCTCGTCTCCGGCGCTAATGCGGAAAGTCTCGCATTGCCGCAGCCAGGCGAATACGAAGTTCAGATGAAGCTGGAGATGCCGCATGTCGAGGACATGGGAATTCAGAAGACTGCGAGAATTTGCGTCACGGATAGCGGTACACGTGGGATCGTAATCCTAAGCGAAAACAATCCCCTCGTTCGCTGCCCCGCCTCAAACATTCGCCAGGACGCGGGCGAGTTGACGTTCGATCTCATTTGCGAGGGTCACAATCAGGCTGTCGCCTGGGCCAAGTTTCAGCTTTGGCCCGACCATTTCTCGGGTGTGTTCGACATGAAGATGGGCGGCAAAAACATGACCATGACGGAGAGGCAAAGCGGCAAGCGCGTCGGTGCCTGCAACGAACAGCCCCATTCGTAATTTGATAAAAAACGGAGACCACCGGGTGAGCATCAATGCCTGGGCGACCAAAGGCCCGAACCGGCCTCTCGAACCTTTCAGCTATGATCCCGGCCCGCTTGCCGCTGACTACGTCGAAATTGCCGTCGAAACCGCTCTCGATCTGCCGCTCGATGTTCGCGGCACTCCGTTCCAGCATCGCGTCTGGCAGGCGTTGCGCGAGATGCCGATCGGACCAACCGCCACTTATAGCGAGATCGCCGAGCGGATCGGCATGCCGAAAGCGAGTCAGGGCCGTGGCGGCAGCGCGTGCTGCGAACAAGATCGCCATTGCTATTCCGTGTCACCGGGTCGTGCGCAACGATGGTTCGCTGTCAGGCTACCGCTGGGGCGTGGAAAGTAAGCGCAAGCGTGAGGTCAATTCATGAGCAGTGTAGCCATTGCGAACGACGGCGCCAGGGTCGGTGAAATATCTGTCGATTGGGCGCATGTCGGCACCGACCTTGACGCCAAAGGATTCGCGACGATGACGCAGTTCCTGACGCCGGAAGCGTGTCGGGAGATCGCCGTGATGTATGACGATGACCGGCGCTTTCGCACGCGCGTTGTCATGGCACGGCATGGCTTTGGAAGTGGCGAATACAAATACTTTACCTATCCGTTACCCGACCGGATTGAGTCCCTTCGAACCATGCTTTACCCCGAACTCGCGCGCATCGCCAATCGCTGGAACATGGAGATGGGCATCGACGTCCAATATTCAAAAACACACGCCGGATTCTTGAAACGATGCCATGAGGCGGGTCAGACGCGGCCGACGCCGCTTCTGTTGCAATACGTCCCTGGGGATTACAATTGCCTGCATCAGGATCTCTACGGCGAGCATGTATTCCCGCTCCAGGTCGCCATTTTACTTTCAGAACCGGACCGCGATTTCGAAGGCGGCGAGTTCATTCTGACGGAACAGCGTCCGCGCATGCAGTCACGCGCAGTGGTCGTTCCGCTGAGGCAGGGCGACGCCGTGGTGTTTGCCGTCTCTCATCGCCCCGTGCGCGGCACGCGAGGCGCATATCGTGTCAACCTTCGTCATGGCGTCAGTGAAATCAGGGCCGGCAAACGGCATTCTGTCGGCATCATCTTTCACGACGCCAAATGATGAACCATGACCGATCGCGATCGCTTCACCGATTTGTTCGCCGCCAATGAACCGGCGCGTGTGGACGATGGGTGCCGTTCTTTTGCGGAGATTTGCCCTCGACGAGGCGGCAGAGCTTCTGACAAAGTGCGGCGAATAATGGTGGAACATGGCGACGTTGCAGTCTGGGGAGGACCGTCTCGACTGGCATTCCATGGCATCGATACATTGAAGGACGGAGACCATCCGACGATCGGACGTTACCGCATCAATCTGACGTTCCGTGAGGCGTGCTAAGCATGGGAAATTGCCGCTTTCCGCTTTTCCCCATTTGCTCTTGAGACAAGCACGCCGCAAAAGAATAGCTTCCTTCGACTCACCAAGAATTGCATGCGCGCCTCCCGTCATTCAGACGACATCGGCCTTGCAGGCTCGCCGGCCCGCTCAAACGCACTTCTAAACTGAAAAGTTCTCATTTTTGTTCGGGTGCACGCCGCGTCAGACGTTGATTTGATTGCCTTTTTTGATGGCGCGCCGGAGATGACAATGATGAGTACTACAGCATCGTCGTTAAAGTTGATTAAGGTCTGTATCCATTGGCGTCCCATACAGTTTGGCGCATAACGGAAAGTCTGCAGTTCCCACACGTCGACCGAGCCAATATGCAAGCCGTGTCCGCTGTTTGAAGTAGATTAGCAAATGGCAAAACCCGCTTTGCGTGCACTCGAGAGCGAGATCCGTCAGGCTCAACTCGAATATAGGTCTGCATGGACTGAAGAGCGTGCTTCTTTAAAACATCGGCATCTATACATTCCACGCAATGCCACTTTATTGCATCCGTTGAGGATGCCAAAACCCTTACATGTCCGCTAACTCTGCAAAGCATCGTCGAGGGTGAAACTCACAAAACAAGTCGGACCGTAAGCTAGCTCATCAGACGGGCACAGGTACGCCTACCGCGTGCGAGGAAAGACGTTCTTCCCTTGGTCGGATCCGGAACCAAATTGCATAAAGAGCTGGAAGGAACAGAAGAATAAGAAGCGTGCCAACCGCCGTACCGCCGATGAGCGTGTAGGCCATTGAGCCCCAGAATACGGAAGTCGTTAGTGGTATGAAGGCAAGAACGGCAGCGAGTGCTGTCAGCACGACCGGGCGCGCGCGCTGAACCGTTGCTTCGATGACGGCGTGATAATCGTCAAGCCCTTCCTGTTTATTACCCTTGATTTGCTCAATCAGGATAAGGGTATTTCGCATCAATATGCCCGATAAGCCAATCAGCCCAAGAATTGCGTTGAACCCGAACGGCTGCTGGAAGATGAGCAACGTTGGCACGACGCCGATCAAACCCAAAGGTGCGGTTGCCAAAACCATCCACATTGCGGAGAAGGAACGCACCTGGAAGATGATGACAATCATCGTCAGGATGAACATCACTGGGAAGACGGGAGCGAGGGCCTTATTTGCCTTAGTCGCCTCTTCGATATTACCGCCCATCTCGATACGATAGCCGTCCGGCAGCGTGGCAATAATGGGCTGGATGGCCTTCTGGATTTCCAGCGATACCGGCGGCGGTTGCGATTGCTGATCAATATCACCCTGGACTGTGATCGTCGGTGTTCGATCGCGTCGCTTTAAGATGGGATCTTCCCGAACGACCTCGACATGACCGATCTGGCTGAGCGGTACGAGCTTGCCCGACTCGTTTTGCAATACAAGATCATTCAGCTTTGACGGATCCAGCCGTTCGCTTCCGCCGCTGCGCGCCATCACTTGGACGGTTCGAATGTCTTCACGGACGACTGTGGTCGATACGCCCGTCAGAAGGAATTGCAGCTGTTCAGCGACATCGTTCGGTGACAAGCCGATCAGGCGCAGCCGGTCCTGGTTGAGCGTGAAGCGGAGGGAAGGCGCGCGCTCGCCCCAATCGGTATTGACCTGACGCATATGAGGATTGGCGCGCATCACGCCCACAACTTTCTGAGCGATTGCACGAAGCGTGTCTGGGTCGGGACCCATCACACGGAACGCAATGGGCCAAGGAGAGGGCGGACCAAAGACGAATTGCGTGGCTCGGACCTGTGCCTCCGGCGCCAATCCTTCAGTTATGCGCGCCCAGGTACGAACTTTCAGCGCATCCCGAGCTGCCGAGCTCGGCGTCATCACAACGATTTTTCCGAATGACGGGTCGGGAAGCTCGGGATCGTATCCCAAGTAGAAACGCGGCGCTCCTTGGCCAATATAAGAGACGATATTCTTGGTTTCTGGTTGTTCCTTGAGCCATGCCTCGATTTTTTCGACCGCGCCTTTTGTGGCCTCGATGCTCGACCCTTCCGGCATTTGCACTTCGACGAGAAGTTCGCGGCGATCGGAACTTGGAAAGAACTGCTGCTTGACGCTCGCCATGCCGGCACCAGCAAGAATGAAGAGCGCTACCACCGTACCTGCAACAAGAAACTTATGGTGGATGGACCACGCAACGAGACGCCGAAACCGTTCGTAGCGTGGCGTCGAATATATCGCGTCGTGTCCGCCAGGAAACGGCTTGATGTTGGGAAGTAGCTTCACGCCCAGATAGGGGGTGAAAACTACGGCGACGATCCACGATGCAATAAGCGCAAAGCCGACGATCCAAAAAATGTTTCCGGCGTATTCACCGGCCGTCGACTTGGCAAAGCCGACGGGCATGAGGCCAATAATGGTCACCAGGGTGCCCGAGAGCATCGGCGCCGCTGTGTGGCTCCAGGCATAGGCCGCAGCCTTCGTGCGCTCGTAGCCTTCCTCGAGCTTCACGACCATCATTTCGATCGCGATGATCGCATCGTCGACGAGAAGCCCCAATGCTAAGATGAGTGCGCCAAGCGTTATTCGATCGAAATTCCTTCCCGTAATCATCATGACGACGAACACCGCCGCCAGGGTCAGCGGCACGGCGGCAGCGACGACAATGCCGACACGCCAGCCGAGGCTCGCGAGGCTGACAATCATTACCACCGCTAGCGCGACGACGAACTTCAGCATGAACTCATCGATCGATTCTCGGATGTTGACAGCCTGATCGATGATCTTCGTGAAGGTGATGCCCGCGGGAAGATTCTGCGCGATCTTGGCCTCTTCCGCATCAAGGGCCTTGCCGAGATCGAGGCCGTTCCAGCCTTCTTTCATCACGACGCCCAGCACCATGGCAGGATCGCCATTATGCCGAATGAGAAACGTGGCGGGATCTTCATAGCCGCGTTTGACCTCGGCAACGTCGGAAAGCTTCAGTACGCGTCCGCCAGCAACGATCGGAGTATCGCTGATTTTCTTCAGATCGTCGTATGCGCCTTCTACGCGCACGAAAACCTGCGGGCCACTGGTGTCGATTGATCCGGCAGGCGTCACCACATTCTGGCGATTGAGGGCATCGAATATCGATCGCGCGCTGATGCCAAGCGTCGCGAGTTTAGCATACGAGAATTCGACGAAGATCCGCTCGGGCCGCTCGCCGAGAATATCGACTTTTTTGACGCCCGGCACATGGAGCAAACGCTGGCGGAGCGTTTCGGCTTCGCGCGTCAACTGCCGTGGCGGCATGCCATCGCCCTTCACGGCATAGAGCGCAAACGTGACATCGGAATATTCGTCGTTGACGAATGGACCAAGCGCCCCAGCCGGAAGGTTTGCGGCCTCGTCACCAAGCTTCTTTCTCGCTTGGTAGAATTGCTCAGCCACATCCGCTGGCGGTGTCTGATCCTTGAGCGTCACCTTCATGAGCATCAGACCCGGCCGCGTGAACGTCTCGGTGCGGTCGTACCAGCGCAATTCCTGCATGCGCTTTTCCAAGGGCTCCGCAACGAGATCCTGCATCTCCTGCGCCGTCGCGCCCGGCCAAACAGCCGTAACGGTGAGAACCTTGACCGTATAAGGAGGATCTTCTGCACGCCCCAACTGAAGGAAAGCAAAAGTGCCGGCAAGCGTGATTGCAATGATCAGAAAGAGCGTAACAGCGCGCTCGCGCACAGCCAGCGCTGAAAGGTTGAAGCCGTTCATCGGGATGCGGACTCCGTAGCGCCGACCCGAACACGGTCTCCTTCATGAAGGGTGTGAGCGCCAAGCGCGACCACCTGATCGCCGATCTCTAATCCGTGGCTGACAGCCGCCATTTCCTCGCCGATTTTCGCGAGCTTCACCTGCCGGAAGCCAATGACGAGTTTCTCCTGATCCAAAAGCCAAACGCCGGTCTTTCCGTCCCTGTCGATGAGCGCACCGACCGGTATATCGACAAGGGTATTATTCCTGCTCTGCGGAATGTGGATGGTTACCGTTGCGCCGAGCGGCGCGTTGGCGGCGGCACCTTCCAGGACATAACGCGCTTCATAGGTTCGCGTCGCGGGATCTGCTGCATCCGACAACTGCCGAAGCCATGCTCTCGACGTCGATTTGAGATCGCCGTAGAGGGTCGCCGTTGCTTCGGAGTGCAGGGCGGGACGAACGGTTTCTGGCAAATAAACCGCAGCTTCTCGGGGGCCGGCGTGCGCGAGTCGCACGACCGTCTGACCAGCGGCGACGACCTGGCCGGGCTCTGCAAGCGTCTCGACGACGACGCCGTCGGAATCGGCCAGAAGCTTCGAATAATTATTGGCGTTGCGCGCCAGCTGTGCGTTCGCCTGCGCGGCGGCTAATTGAGCTTCGGCATTGTCGAGGGCAGATTTTGCTTGCTCATAGCGTTGGCGGGAGACCCATCCCTGAGCAACGAGATTGCGATATCGCGCTTCATCGGCTCGTGCTTGCACCGCGGTGGCTTTGGCGGCATTGATCGCATTTGTCTGCGCGACAATGGTGAGCTGCAGGTCGGTGGGATCAAGCTTCATCAGCGTTTGTCCCAATTTCACGGTTTGACCTGTATCGACCAAGCGTTCGGTGATCTTTCCTGAGACCCGAAACCCGAGATTGCTTTGTACGTGCGCCGAGACAACGCCGGTAAATGCACGCTCCTCCGCATTTGCCGATCGCACGGTGGCGACACGCACGAGTGGCGTATCTGTTCGCCGATCAGCCTCCGAAGCTTGGCAGCCGCTGAACGCAATCGCGGCGACTAAAACGGCCGAGATGGCCGCGCGCTGCGCGATCCAGATCGAGCCTTTTCCAGGTTCCCAAATAGCAGACGCTGACATTGAATTACGAGCCTCGCCTTGATCACGTTGGCTATTAGATTATGATCATAATCTATAATGCGCAACGGGTCTGGCTGCGGCGAGACGTCTCGAACGTCATTAAGCGCTCGAGACATCGCTCATTGATGGCTAGCTCCGGCGTCTCTTGCAGATGACAAAGTTTTTGGCCGCTCGGAGTCAGGCCAAT